>CAYTFL010000001.1:0-16237 GCA_964437105.1 Candidatus Woesearchaeota archaeon
CTTACAGGTGCAACCATCTTATTTTTGGTGATTGCACTTGCCGCTGTATCTGCAGCGTCTTGGTTAAGGTCTCCATTAGGTTGCGGCGGTAACTGGAACTTCTGCGGTAAAGCATTCCAAAACGGCAATCTATCTGCAGTAGGTATAGCAAATGGGACGTACAATTCAACAGGCGCATGGTTTAACTATGATTTTAAGTTAATCAACACTACTATTGAGAATGTTACAGCCATTGTCGACTTCCGTTCGAACAATCCAGCTGGTTACGGCATACTAAGGGTAAGTTGGGATGGTGGAACTACAGATGGTCCAGATCACATCTTCGCTAGTAATACAACTAGTGAACGAAGATTCTTCATTAACTTGAACGATGACACCAACTGGACTGGTGAGAAGCTAGAAAACTCAAACTTTAGAGTAGTTGTTGCTTGCGCTTATAACTCTAGTGTTGGAAACTACAGCGGATCCACTTGCTTCATGGATTGGGTTCCTGTACGTGTAGACTATAGCTAACAGCAAAAGCCCTCTATAATAATTAGTGTAGGGGGTATTTTTCTTTTTCTAACAAGAATTATAAAGTTTAAACCTTTCTCTTTCAGTATGAGTTCATGCAATATTGATGACAGTCTCCAAAAATGGGAGAAAGTAAAAATCTTACCACCTTGGGTAGTTAAGGCTTCAAAAAAATCACCTCATAAACGGATATTCTCTGGTAGAACTTATCAGTACAAAATTTCTAAGGATAAAAAAACTTTTTACAAAAGGTTAATGAAAGATCAAATTAAAAAATGGAAAAAAGGTTGCCGAGTTATCTATACGGTTAAAGGTTCTAAAAATCCTTACTAAACTCCAATATCTACCAACTTAACTGCAAAGTGTAAAGTCTTACCCGCTAACGGATGATTCAGATCGATAGTAATCGTTTTCTCATTCACTGCCACAACTTCCGCTGGCACTTTTTGCCCATTTGGTAAGTTCGCAATCAGTCCTTGGCCAACTTTCGGTTCAACTTCATCACCTAAGGCTTCTTTAGGCACTTCTTGTTTAAGCTGTTCATTCCTTTCACCGTACCCTTCTTCTGGCGGAATATCTAGAACTTTTTCTTGTCCAACAGACATACCTAGAACACCTTTATCAAACCCTTTGATAACTTGCCCTTCACCTGCTTTAAACTTTAAAGGCTGGCCATGCTTTTCTGAACTATCAAAAATTGTTCCATCATCCAACTTTCCTACATATTCGACTGTTACTAAGTCTCCAATTTGTACTGTCATGCACTGCTTGAAAAACTCTTAGTATATAATGGTTTGGTTTTGAAAAAAGGGATTATTTTCTTAGTTGTTTATGAAATCTTCTAATTCTGAAGAAGTTTATCCTAGTTTGTATTAAAGCCCCACCAACTAAAGCAAGTATTATTCCTTCAAAGTGATTTATATGTCCTTTTATGTAACCGTAAAATATCAAGAAGATTATGAGAACAAGACTCGTGTATGACTCTATTTTCTCCTTCTTGCTAAACTGTTTTGAATCTGGACTTAAAAAAAACATGCTTAGATATAATCTTTTATCTAATATAAATGTAACGTTTTGAAAAGAATGCCGGGGAAGGGATTCGAACCTTTTCGTAGACCGAATGACTTCGGATCTAACTCGAACTCACTAAGAGACAGGATATCTTACCTACACCTTTGCAGGCTGTCCACGTGAGACTGTTCTTAAGTCCTGCGCATCTAGTCTAAAACAATAATCATAGACCATTGCTTCATTTGACCACTTTGCTACCCCGGCTTACTGACAGAAAACTATTATTATGTTTATAAAACTTTTCAATAATAAGAAAAAGGTTGAAACCTCTGTTGGGGAGGGGTGATGAGATTCCAACCCTATTAATAGGAAAGGAGGTGTGTGTTTTTCCTACTACAACAACACCCAATTGCCTTTATAAAAGCAAAGAACACAGTCTCTATAACGGATTTCCACAAAACTTATAAGTAGATACTTTAGCAGTGGTAACAATGATTTTGGTGTTGAACGGACCTTATTGGTTCAGGGGGATAGACGCTATTCTAGGCTTAATCTTTGCACTAGTAACTCTGTTAATCGCTGCTGTCAGTTACAAAGCTTACAAGTTAACTAAAGAAAAGAAATACTCTTACTTCAGTTTAGCTTTCATTGGCATTACTATTGCATACATATTCCTCGGCATATCCAAGATTCTTTTAACTACTCACATATCTGACACTTTAACCAACTTACTTTGGGAGTTTGATGTTTCATTCTTGGTACACATGGGTCTAATGTTTTTATCATTCATCACTTTACTAATCATCACTTTAAAGATTAAGGATAAGTTAGCCATGGCTTTCATGATTGCCACAACATTACTACTAACTTTATTCGCTTACCAATACTATCTTAAGTTCCATATAATCTCATTCCTGCTCTTATTTTTCCTAAGCTACAAATTTTACACCAACTATCTAGAGAAAAAGAATTATAACGCCAAACTAGTTTTCACTAGCTTCTACTTACTAACTTGCGCAGAAGTATTCTTTGTTGCAATACTTTACTTGCAAAGTTTTTACGTGGTGGGCGCAATATTACAGTTACTAGGCTACTTACTACTATTTTACGTATTTTTGAGGGTAATATACTATGGCAGGAAGACGAGAAAAGCTTGACATCATTAAGGACATCTTGGAAGCGATCCGAGATAAAGGAGGGACTATTAAACCGACTCACTTACTTTACAAGTCAAACTTATCTCACGATTCTATGAAGCGCTACGTCCAAGACCTTATGGAAAGGGAAATGGTTGAAGAAGTTGAAGAGAAAAAGAATAGAAAGTACGGTATAACTGACAAAGGTTTAAAATTCTTAACAGATTACCAGCAGGTTAAAGATTTCACTGACAGCTTTGGTTTTTAGAACAAAAAGTTATATAATACTAAAGATCTCTACTATTTCTAATGAAAGCTATAAAGATAAGGAAAGCCACACTTCACAATCTGAAAAACATTTCTCTAGACATTCCTTTAAACAAACTAGTTGCGGTTGCAGGTCCTAGTGGCTGCGGCAAATCTACTCTCATATACGATATCTTATACAAGGATATCAAAAAACCTAAAACTTACGCATTATCTCAGAAAGTAGCTTTACCAAATAACTCGAAATTAAGCCTTGGCCAGTACAATCGTAACCAGTTAAACAAAATTCTTAGAAAATTGGAGAAAGGCGACTTACTTATACTTGATGAACCTTGTGCAGGATTAACTTCTAACGAATCTAAAGATATACTTAGTTTATTAAAAAAGTTAGTTTTGGAAGGTATTTCCGTGATCGTTATAGAACATTCTAGAGAGGTTATTGAAGGTTCGGATTATATCATTGAGCTTGGCCCACAAAGTGGCAAATACGGCGGAGAAATAATGTTTCAAGGATCTAAAGATAAGTTCCAGAAATCTAAAACATTAACTTCACAATGGCTTTCCAAGAGAACTAAGAATCATAAAAGAAATCTAAAGAAGAGCGGAATCACTATCCGAGGGATCAATTCTAACCATTTTAAGAATTACACATTAAATTTCCCATTATACTCATTAACTTGCATCAACGGCCAGACTGCTACAGGGAAAACCACATTAATTGACTACGCTTACCGTTCTCTGTTTAAAGGTAAGAATGCTTGGCAGATTAGAAAAGGTATTGACTCTAGTAATGTTAGAGGTAAACAGAATGTGAGGCGTTCTTACTTAGTCGACCAAAATCCTATAGGTAATCATCCAACCAGCCGCGTATCATCTTACTTAAACATTTGTCCAACTCTTAGGAACCTATACGCTGAATTATCAAATGGATTAAAACCTTCAGATTTCGTTGTGACTAGAGATATTATTGAGAACAAGAAACCTTTCCCCAAAAAAGTTCTTAAGGTTAGGTACAAAGGGGTTAATTATGCAGACCTTCAAAACCTTACTGTTGATGAAGCCATTGAAACTTTCTCAGATTTTCCTTTAATACTAAGAAAACTTTCCTTTTTACAAGAGGTAGGTCTTGGCTACTTAACACTTGGCCAACCATCCAAATCTTTAAGTGGAGGTGAAGCACAGAGGATACGTTTAGCCAAAGTCTTGACAAAGAAACTTGGGGATAGGTGCGTTTACATCCTGGACACTCCAAGCAAAGGCTTACACATAAGTGATTTTAACACCTTACTAAAGATTTTTAGAAGAATAATTGGCAAAAACAACACCATCTTAATTGCTGATAATAAAATAGAGATAATTAATGGAAGTGACCACACGATTTCTCTTTAGAACAACAACTTCTTAAGATCTTCAATCTTATCGATGGTATACTCAGCGCCCCACTCAAACAGGTCTTCTCTAGTATTATCGCAAGACACTTTCCCTATAGGTGTAACACCTGCCTCCCTTGCATACCTCATATCACTGGGCATATCTCCCACATAAACAACTTCATTTAAGTTAAGACCATATTTCTCCACAATCCTCAGTATTAACTCTTTCTTCGTCACCCTATCTTTAACCACGTCATCCCACGTGTACACAGCATCAAACTTCACTTCTTTATTATTCTTCAACACTTTCTTCACAACAGAATAATAATTGTTCGTGACCAGTCCCAAAACTCTATCACTTGCACTCAAACTCTTCAACAACCTCAACCCTCTAAACTTCTCTTCAGAATAGTGTTTTACGAATGATCTTAGGAATACTCTCTTCACGTACCAGGACGGTTTATTACTGTTTAAACTTGCCACGCTAGAGGCTAAACTCCTTCTCCCCGCTTTCGCAATGTAAGAATAACTTAACCCTTCAAAAGAAAACCCCCTCTTTTTCAACTCTTTAACTGTCTTCCTAGCTACTTTCACAGAATCTATTAAAGTTAAATCCATATCAAAGATGGCTGCTTTGTACATACTGTTAGGTACATGTACATAACTTTATAAGAATTGCTTTTTCAAGAAACTTTTTATACTCCTTTAACTCAATATATTCTATGATCAAAGAAAAGAAGTGGTACTGGTGGCTTACGATCTTTGCCAACCCTAACGTCACTACAACAGTCTCTCCTAACATTTATGTCTCTAACAACTTCTATTCCTTTACAAAACGTACCCAAAACAAAATAATTAAGCATGAAAATATTCATTTGGAACAGCAAGAAGAGAATGGATTATTCCGGTTTCTATTCCTTTACATATTTTGCCTCCCTTTCTTCTACAACCCTTGGCGCTACAAATGGGAGTACGAAGCTTATACTAAGTCTGGCACATCAAAACAAAAGACCGAAGAATACTTAAGTTCTTGGTACTATGGGTGGCTAAAGTGAAAATTCGAAAAGCAACTAAGAAAGATTATAAAGAGATTGCAGCCTTGATCAAAAAAGAGTATTTGAAACATTATAAAGAGAAGTGGACTGAAAAGAGTGCTCTTAAAACATTAAACCATTACAGTAAGATTGGGAAGATCTTAGTGGCAGAGATTGAAGGAAAGGTTGCAGGTTTTGTAATAATCAGAGAAGAATATTATAATGAGGGCAAGTCTCTCATGGTTGAAGAACTTGTAGTTAACGGAAAGATGCAAGGTCAGGGCATTGGAAAAGAGATAATGAGATATGTTGAAAATTATTGTAAAAAGAAGAAAATGAATTACATTTGGCTATTAACTGATAAGAGAGCTAAGGCTTTCAAATTCTATAAAAAGATTGGATATAAGAACAATGTGAATACTGTTTACTTCTCAAAAAAGTTAAAGTAAGCCTTTGGAGGGATTCGAACCCCCGACCCATTGCTTACGAAGCAATTGCTCTACCGGGCTGAGCCACAAAGGCACTTACACTTTACTAACTACATCTTTCCCATACTTTTGCTGACACGCACTACACACTGTCTTCTTCTTCACATACGTCCCTTTAATCTTTCCCAGGAAAGTGTTTTCAATCTTTGCTTTACACACTTCACACTTCAATGCCATTCCTAACGAAATCTCAGACTTCTTTAAATAACTATCTCAAAGAAACGCTTATATATCTAGCAACAATTCTACACTCTCATGGTTAAGAGAATAGCAGTAATAGATAAAGAGAAGTGCAACCCTATAGCTTGCGGCGACTATTTATGTCTTAGAACTTGTCCCTTGAACCGCATGGGTAAAGAAGCTATGTATAAAGGCTCTGACGGCAAGGCTCACATTAATGAAGATATAGCCACTGACGCTTGCCAAGTCTGCGTAAACATTTGCCCATTCGGCGCAATCCACATGGTTAAGCTAGCTGACAAACTCACCTCTAAACCTATCCATCGCTATGATGACCAATTCATTTTATACAACTTACCTCTTCCTTCTTTCAACAAAGTCGTAGGAATTCTTGGAAGGAACGGTATTGGTAAAAGTACTGCTGTAAAGATCTTAGCTGGAGTTTTAAACCCTAATTTGGCCGAACCTGAGAAAGAAACTTCCTTTGACGAGCTTATCAAAATGTTTAAGGGTACTGAAACTCAAAAATTTCTAGAGAAGGTTAAGGAAGGTGAAGTAACTATCTCTTACAAACCTCAAGCAGTCCACTTAATCCCTAAACAAGTGAATGGTAAAGTAAAAGACTTGCTAGAAAAGGCTAACCAGACTGGTAAACTGAAAGAAATAATTGACACTCTTAAACTAAACAACATTCTTGACAGTAACATCTCAGAAATCTCTGGCGGCGAATTACAACGTGTAGCTATAGCGGCCACTGTGCTAAAAGAAGCAAACTTTTACTTCTTTGACGAACCTGCCTCATTCTTAGACATCACTTCCCGTATCACTGTAGCCAAACTAATCCGCTCTTTAGCTAATGAAGACACAGCAGTCATGGTAGTAGAACATGATTTAGCAACTTTAGACTACATCTCTGACCAAATACAGATATTGTATGGAGACCCTGCCGTCTACGGTATCGTTTCAAAACCCAAACTTGTAAGAAGAGCTATTAACGAATACATGGACGGCTACTTACCTGACGATAATGTCAGATTCAGGAGTTATAAGATAAAGTTCCAGACTGGCATGGAACGCGCTATGAACCGCCCAATCTTGTTCTCCTGGCCAGAACTAAAAAAATCTTTCACGTCATTCAATTTAGAGGTAAACGCTGGCGAAATGAAGAAAGGCGAGATTCTAACGATAACTGGTTCAAACGGCTTAGGTAAAACCACATTCTTGAAAATGGTTGCTGGCATGCTTAAACCTGATGAAGGTCAGATTGAAGGTAAACTAGAGATAGCTTACAAACCGCAACAGCTTAAGGTTCAGGATGGCACAGTAAGAGAGTGGCTAGAGAAACACACGGATATTCACGATAGTGGCTGGTTTGAAAAGAACATTCTAGAGAAGCTTAACTTAAAGAACATCTTGGAACGCAAACTAAAGAACTTGTCAGGCGGCGAACTCCAAAAAGTTTACGTAGCCATTACTTTATCGCAAGACGCAGACATCTACGCATTTGACGAACCTTCAGCATTCATTGACGTTGAAGATCGGTTAAAAGTTGCTGAGGTAATAAGAGACTTCATGATTAAGAAAGACACTTGCGCCATCGTTGTCGACCACGACGTCCAATTCTTAGACTACATCGGCGACTCTATGCTAGTATTCTTTGGCGAACCTGGTAAAGAAGGTAAAGTTAAAGGTCCAATGGCTAAAGAATCAGGAATGAACGAAGTTCTAAAGATGCT
Organism: Candidatus Woesearchaeota archaeon; assembly: GCA_964437105.1. GTDB lineage: Archaea > Nanobdellota > Nanobdellia > SCGC-AAA011-G17 > GW2011-AR17 > CAYTFL01. The sequence goes on from CAYTFL010000001.1 coordinate 7,739, forward strand.
AGACATAACTTACCGTATGGATAAAGAAAGTAAAAGGCCAAGAATAAATAAAGAAGGTTCTCAGTTAGATCGTGAACAAAAGAAATCTGGCAAATACTATTACTCTTGAGCCTTTCCCCATTTAAGGTTCTTCAACTCTTCCCAATTCTTTTGCGCTTCTTTTTCAAGCTTAGGCAGAACTTTTTCTTTAACGTACTCTTCCACTTGTTCCATCGTATCAAACCTAATCTCTTCCGCATCCTCTTCACCATTCCTTACACAGGTTTCTGGCGAATGTTTGCTACAAGTCCTAGGCCTTTTGTAATACACCTTACACTTTCCATCTTCTTCTAAGTTCTCGCACGGAGTCTTAAACTCTACAACCCAATCATCCTCATCATCTTTGTACACAGCCACGTTTTTGTGCGCTACCATCCACCTAAACTCATCCCAATCTTCTAGGGAATCGGGCTCATCAATCTCGACGGTAACATCTCTGCAACAAGTTGAATCCGGACATTCTTCGCATGTTATCATAGTGGACTAAATGATTAGTCTCTATTTAAAAAGTTTTCCTAGATCTTGCCTATAACTTACTATCAAGACAACCAATCCTACTACTGCCATTGCTAACGACATCCACTGTCCTATGCTCAAGCCCCAATACAAAACATCTTCTCTATAGAAATCTAATATTAACCTTCCAACACCCATAAGAAAGATCATCAACCAGAATATGAAACCTTCTTTCCACTTCCTCATTACGCCTACATAAGCTAACACTCCTGCTATCACAAACCTTTTCGCTGCACTATACAACTGGTATGCGTGCCTACACTCTCCGTCGCCAAAGTCCACGCACCATGGTATGCTAGTAACTCTTCCCGCAATCTCTCCGTTAATAAAGTTAGCTATCCTACCGAGGGCCAAAGCCGCGATTGCTGGCACAGTAAGAATGTCTGCCACTTTCCAGAACCTCTTACTTTTCCTCTTACAATACCAATACGCTGCAACTATCGAACCGACTAACCCTCCATGGTACGCCATTCCTCCTTCCCATACATAGAATATCTTCCACGGCTCAGAAATGAAGTAACTCGGCTCCCAGAACACTGCATAGAACACTCTTGACCCAATGACCACTCCTAGCATAATATAGAACATTAAGTCATACACATCCTCCTTTCCCATATCCAACTCTCGTCGATAATACAATAACCAAAAGATTCCAAAGATGAACCCTAGCACGTAAGCCAACCCATAGTACCTAACCTCTAGTCCTAGAACACTTACTATGGTTGGATCAAGATTATGTACCCACATATTGAATAGGAATTATCTTAGGATTTAATAAAATTCCTGTCGGTAAACATAAAGTTTATATATATGGCCGTCATATAGGATGGCATAACCTCAAGAGGTGAACAAAAAAGATGGGAAAAGTTGTCTGTAAATGTGGGATTAAGCGGGAATCTGGTTACTTATACTTTGTAAATAAACAAGGTCACGCAGCCAGAGTCCGTATGAAACGTCCCGGTATGCGAGGCTCATTTAAGCAGCAGGTCGTGCACAAGTGTGGAATTAAGAGAGTGCCTGGTATGTTATACTACGTTGACAAAAAAGGAAACGTAGCTGCAGCTAAGATGTCTCGTGGTGGCCGCAAAAAGAAGCGAAAAGTGAAAAAGAAAAAAGCTAAGAAGAAGAAAGCTAAAAAGAGAGCTAAGAAGAAGAAAGCTAAGAAACGTAAAGTGAAGCGTAAAGCTAAGAGAAAGGCTACTAAGAAGAAGGCTAGAAAAAAGACCGCGCGACGTAAAACAAAGAAAAAGGCTAAGCGTAAAACTCGCAGAAGAAGATAAAGCCTTTATTTTTTTATTTTAAAAATTACAATTTCTATGGAGACATCCTCCACTATAATCACCAAGAACTAACGTATGCGTACCATTCCTTGCTTCTTTACCTAGGTACAACACTTGCCTATTTTTACTTCCATACCTGTACACAGTAATTCCTTTACACTTACTCTTCCACGCCAACATGTAAGCTTTCTTCACATCACCTATAGTCGCATCTGCTACAAGGTTAACAGTTTTGCTAACCGCATTATCCACTTCTGCTTGGAACGCTGCCTGCATCTTCACATGCTCATCTACTGACAGGTCCATCGCCGTTACGAACAAATTCTGAATATCCTTTGGCACTTTCTTCACACCTTTCACAGTCCCTCTCTGAGAAACTTTCACCATTAGATCTTTACTATAAAATCCTCTATACCTTGCATACTGCTCAAACGTTTTGTTAGCCTCAAACAGCTTCATCCCTCCCAGAACTTGTCTAACGTACGCAACACTGAACAACGGCTCAATCCCTGACGAACATCCTGCTATCATGCTAATGCTACCTGTCGGCGCTATGGATAACAACGTCGCATTCCTTCTCTTTCTTTTAAGCTTACTCTTCTTATAATTCGTGAACGCACCTTTCTCCCTAGCCAACCTCACCGAAGTTTCTTCTGCATGCCTCTTGATAAACTTCATAATCTCCTTCGCTTGCTTAACTGCTTCATCTGACCCATACCTAATACCTAATCCAATCAACATATCTGCGAAACCCATCACACCTAGGCCAATCTTTCTGTTGGCTTTACACATCTTTTCAACATCTTTCGTTGGATACTTGTTCAACGTAACAACATTGTCTAAGAACCTAACTCCTACGCTCACTGCTTTTCCTAGCTTAGGCCAATCAACTTTCTCTCTCCTCACCATCTTTGCAAGATTAACTGAACCTAACACACAACATTCATTCGGTAGCAACACTACTTCCCCGCACGCATTCGTCGCATCAACTTTTCCTAACTTTCTAAGAGTATGCTTCTTATTCATCTCATCTAGGAACACTAAACCTGGATCTCCTGAATCCCACGCATTACCACAGATAAAGTCAAACACTTCCTTTGCTTTAACTTTCAAAACTTTCTTACCTTTATGGTCTCTCAACCAGAACCATTTCCCTTTTACAACTCTGTTCATAAAATCGTCGGTTACACCAACTGACACGTTAAAGTTGTTTAACGCACCTTTACTCTTCTCTGTGATAAACTTAAAGATATCAGGGTGATCAACTCTTAACACACCCATCTGCGCCGCCCTACGGACACCTCCTTTCTTAATCACATCAGCCGCCTTATCAAACACATTCATGAATGATACCGGCCCTGTCGACACACCTTTCGTAGAATCAATTCTACTCCCCTCTGCTCTCAAAGAAGAAAATGAGTAACCAACACCCCCTCCTGATTGAAAGATCTTTGTAGCTACCTTAAGGCTATCAAAGATATCATCCAAAGAATCTTCTACTGGCAGAACATAACACGCTGCCAACTGCTTCATCCTTGTACCTGAGTTTACTAGGCAAGGCGTGTTCGGCAGAAAATGTAAAGAACTCATAACTTCATAAAACTCTTCTTCCCACTTTTTTTTACCTTTCTTTTCTGCTGACGCAATATGCTTCGCCACGCGCCTAAACATTTGCTCAGGTGTTTCAACAACCTTCCCTTCCCTATTCTTCTTCAAGTACCTCTTGTTCAGTACAGTCATTGCGTTAAAACTTAGATCTAACTCTGTTGAAACTCCAAACATATCTCTCAACTCGCTAAGATCTTTATGCTCTTCCGAGTGCATTATGTACGCATGCGCCACATCATGCAAACTTCTTTTAATCAGAACATCTTCCACCAGATCTCTTATATCATCATGAGAAGGGGTGACCCTTCTAAACTTTTTCTTAATAACGCTATGTACCTCTTTTGCCACTTGTTTGCTTTGATCACTCGCTCTTACTTCTTTCATAACTTTCGCTAGCGCTTTCTCTAGCTTCTTTACACAAAACTTCTCGATTTTCCCCTGTTTTTTCCTGATTTGAGAAGACAACTCATCACCCCTATAATATTAAGTATTCTAAGAATTTATATAATTTCTGTTTCTATTTTCTCCAAAAAACAGAACTCAGAGTGAAAATTATACGCTCCTGCGTTAAGAAAAACGATCTTATCTCCAACTTTTACATCTCTAAGAAACACTCTATACCTAAAAATGTCGACGGAATCCGGCGTACACCCTTTAATTGTGTAAGCTTTACCTTCATCCAACTCTCCTTCCACTTCAAGTCGAACGTTAGCAATGAACGTATCCATCGCTGCATTATACACTGAAGCGTTAACAACAACCGTATTCTTGTAAACATTAACAACCTCCGTATGCAATGTTATGCACGGTGCTGCAAGGAACCTTCCTGGCTCAATAATCATTTTCACATTATAATCTTTTAACCATTCTCTCAATACATCTACCTCAGAAAAAATGTGCTCCAACCGATCTCTAGAATTCTTGTACTTTACCGGAATCCCTCCTCCAATGTTCAGATAATCAATTGTATTAAGCGTCTCTTCTTCTAACGAATCTTTAAGCTCATAGTGCAAGCTCCACTCATGAATATTTTGCGTCTTCCTATGAAAATGCACTCCCAACTTTTCAACATTCTTATGCCCTTTAAGCTCTTTCACCAACCTGTTAACATCTTTCGCGCCTAACCCAAAAACAAAATGCTTACCTGTATGTATTGTATGCTCTTTCAACCTCATTCTAAGGAACAAATATATCTTTTCATCGGAACTTTCTAACAACACTTTCAGATCATTCACATTATCGACGACAAACTTCCTCACGCCTTCGCTAAGAACTTTTTTAACCATTTCGACAGTCAACCCTTGCGCAAAGTACAACACTCTGTTTTTAGGAACCAACCTTGCACTCTTCAAAGAATGCACGCTGTACCAACACTCCGTCTCTTCCAAAACTTTACCTACAACAGAATTCGTTTTCAAACTATAAGAAACAATATCACACTTATCTTTCAACAAACTATACTGCTTTAACAACTTACTCTTATCCAATACAAACTTAGCTTCCATTTAACAAACCATCTTTATCAAGTATTTCTAAAGCCCTTATCATTGCCAACGGAAAAGTTATAGAAACATCTCCGATCACTGTCGCTGCGTCGGCATCATCCTTAATCTTACCCCAACTCTTAGCTTCCTCAGTCGTCGCACCGCTCATGCTACCAGAGGTATGTCTAGCCGTAGTCATATACACTGCATAATCAACTCCTCCGTTCAATAGGCAAGCAAGTATAGCGTGATGCTTAGATATGCTCCCTCCTAACGAGATCAACCCTTTCTTTTCATCATGGCTAGTACTCAACAAAATATTCTTAAAATCTTGCACAACATCTACAATAAAGTCAGGATTCTTCTCTTGAAACATAAACAAATGGAACCCAAAGCTACCGTCTGTTATAGCTGGACAAAATATTGGCACATTATTCTTAGCAGCTTGGTACAGAATAGAAGATTCATCATCCAACATTAGCCCAATTTCTCTCAACATCTCTGACACTGGCCACCTCTTCTTTTTCTCATACAATTTAGTTAGCATCGGCATCAATAAATCTTCAAACTTACAATAACTTTCATTGGTTATGAACAAGTTCCCGACCCGATTAATCCCTTCCTCATTCAACGCCACATCATTCGTCTTAAAGTTACCAATAATAAACTTTTCACCTTTAGCTTTCATAATATCTTCTTCGATAGCACCAACCGTAGTTACTATCACATCACCCATACCTAACTTCACCAACTGCGCAAAAAACCCTCTCAACCCTGAGGTAACCATGTTAGAAGTGAATGTGAAATAGATCTTAGCTCCTTCCCTCTTCATCTTAGTTATGGTGTTAGAAGCCTTATGCAGCTCCACACTTTGAAACCCTAAGTTTTGAAACTTACTCACTATATCTTTCACCTGCATACCATGTTCCCATCTAAAATCCTTTACAAACTCCATTTAAAACTCCAGAAAACTAACTACCTGATCTCCTAACAAGGTCAGTAGTTTGGTAAGTCATGGATGTAAAGAAAAAGCAATGCTTTAAATAACTTGTCTATTTTTCCAACCCTATGATTATCATCAGATACCGCGAAATCAGTATTAAGGGCAAGAACCGTGCAGACTTTGAGAGGCGGTTAAGGCACAATATTAAGCACTGTTTAAAAAAGAATTCTATTAACTATGAGAAAGCTCAACGTCTTAGAGGCAGGATAGTTGTACATACTAAAGAGAAATGCCCTAAACTTAAGAACGTCTTCGGCATAGTAAATTTCTCTTACGCAGAAGAACTACCTTTGGATTTAGATATTATTAAGGAAGCCGCTCTAAAACTGTACAAGGAAGGAACGTTCAGAATCACTTGCCAAAGATCAGAGAAAAAGCTCTTACCTTCCCAAGAATTGGCTGGAGAAGTTGGCGCATACGTTGTAGAAAAGACTGGTGCTAAAGTATCTCTTAAAGAGCCTGACCAGACTATCTTCATAGAACTTTTCGATGGCCACGCTTACATTTACTCTGAAAAAGAACAAGGCCCTGGCGGCTTACCTATTGACCGTTCTGAGAGAGTTATCTTATTACTACAAAACCAGGATTCATTGGAAGCTGGTAAAAGGATCATGAAACGCGGCTGCGCCATTGACGTAGTAAAAGAAAATGATATTGATTGGTCAGGATTAAAAGATTACGAATTCGGCTTCACAATCCGAGAACTAAACGAAATTCCTGAAGACACAACAGTAATTGTATCTGACACTGTAGAAAGTATTAAAGATTACCCTTACTTCGTTTTGAGGTCATTGATATGAAAGTCTACGTCAAAACTTACGGCTGCACGTTTAACCAGAGGGACAGCGACAGTATTAAGGGTGTATTACAAAACGATAACTTCACTATAGTAGACTCCGAAGACCAAGCTGATATTATTATAGTAAACTCTTGCGGCGTAAAAGGTGTCACTCAAGACAAAATCATATCTTACATAAACAGTCAAGATAAGAAAGTCTACGTTGGCGGCTGCCTAACAAAGATGGTTGATATTAAAGCAAAAACTAAAGCTACAGGAGTCTTTGATACCAACACAATATCTCAGATTGGGAAGCAAATAAAGAATGGGTTACTTGAAAACTTTTCACATAAAAAGGAAGACAAGTTAGGCTTACCTACAGTCTCAAGGGAAACTACCATCGTCCCTATATCTGAAGGCTGCTTAGGCTCATGTACATTTTGCAGCACAAAAATGGCTAGAGGTAATCTAAAATCTTATCCTGTAGAAGATATTGTTAACGCTATCAACGGTGAATTAATCTACCTGACTTCTCAAGACAACGGCTGCTACGGTTTTGACATTGGAACAAACCTATCTTTCCTATTAAAAGAAGTTGTGAAGAAAGAAGGTAACTTTATTGTACGCGTGGGCATGATGAACCCTGAACACATTCTAGGCCAACTTCCTGCGTTAATTGAAGCGTTCAAACATCCTAAGATTAAGCGTTTCTTACACATTCCTTTACAATCTGGCTCAAACAAGGTGCTTAAAGACATGAAACGTAAGTACACTGTTGAAGAGTTTAAGCATATAGTAACAGAATTCCGTAAAGCTATACCCGAGATTCACATTTCTACGGACATCATCGTTGGTTTTCCTACTGAAACTGAAGAAGATTTCCAGAAAACAATAAAGGTCATGGAAGAACTTAAGTTTGAAGTGATAAACTTATCGCGTTTCGCTGCCAGGCCTAACACTTTAGCCTCCAAGCGACCTCAGTTATCTGACAATGAAATAAAAAGAAGAAGTAAAATAATTAACAAGATGATTAAAATCTGATTCTTTCAAACCATCTAATAAAGTCCAAAGGAATTTCTGCTCTTAAGTATGGTCTGTTTGACTCATATATTTTTTCTTTGGAATCACGAATTAACCATTCTCCGTCCCAAAGAGTATCCCTTCCAATAATAACACTCTTACTTAGCATATTCTCTAGAGCACCTTCTCTTCTTAAAAATAGATTTGTCTCTCTGATCTCACCATTCTCTCTCTGAAATAAACGATACTTCCCTGTGCCATACCATTTTTCTTTTGTCATCCCTGCAGTGTCGAATCTACCTCCTTTGTATTCTCTTATATTAGTTGCTCTTCTCTTTATGCAGTATCTTACGTCTGTAATTAACTTTTTCAGTTCTGTTTTATAATACTTTCTTGTACTCATTTCTCTATCTCCAAATAATAGAAGTCTGGAACTTTCTCCAGATACTCGCACTCTCTATCATAATTATCATTAGACGGGTGCTCTTCCTGGAGTCTCACTTTAAAACCAAGTTCTTCAAAAGCTTTCCAATAATCTCTAAACATATGGCTCGGCTCTTTTACAGTAACTTGCTCATGATACAACTTTATGTCTACAATTCCAGGCTCCCAGTAAACTCTTGGTACTTGTTTAGCAACAAACGCACACAATGGATGGGCTACTGCCGCATACACTTTTCCACCTGGAACTAACACTCTATGCACTTCTTCAAACGTTCTCCTTAGGTTTAGGGAAAGGTGCAACGCATACCTAGAAAAGACTAAATCAAA
>CAYTFL010000002.1:0-2489 GCA_964437105.1 Candidatus Woesearchaeota archaeon
TAAGGGTACTAAGAAAAGTTCCATACCTTCAATCTTTGTGCTTAAAACTAGCGCTATTATTGCGCCAAGGATTGCTGTGGATGCGGTTAAGAAGTTGAAGAATAAAGCTTTACCCTTGCTATAGCCTCCGTGTAGTAGTACGCCGAAGTCGCCAATCTCTTGAGGGATTTCGTGGAAAGCTACAGCCATGGTTGTTGCAATGCCGACAGGAATGCTTACCAGATAACTTGCGGCGATGATTAAACCGTCAATGAAGTTGTGCACGGCGTCGCCAACCAAGTTCATGATTGCAAAAGGGTGAACGTGGTCGCCTTCCCTAGGATGGTGGCAGTGTCTCCATCGGATAACCTTCTCTATGAAGAATAGTAGGAGTATTCCTAACAATACGTAGAATGAAATCTGTAAAGTGAAGCCGTGTTCTGCAATGATCTCTGGAAGTAAGTGTAAGAAAGCGTCGCCGAATAATGCGCCGGCTGAAAAGCTTACGAAGTAGATCAAGATGGTTTCTAAACGCTTTTTCTTAATCGATAAAGTGAATATTCCTATCAGAGAAATTACGCTTATTATTAATACGCTGATGATAGTGTATAGCCATGCTTGGTTCATAAGTACTTTTTGAGGAGAAGAGTTTATATATTTATCTGAAAATTTTCCGGATTTTTTCGGGAAAGCTTTATGAATTGTTTTGAAATGTTTTATTTTGGAGGTAACAACAATGATAGAAATTTGGATACATCTTTTTGGGAAGCCTGAGTGGGAAATGAATCTTGAAAAGGCAAAAGCAGAAGATTTTGAGAAATTGGGAAATGAATTGCAACAGAGATTGGGTCGCATAAGTGAAGTAGTAGCTAAGTTAGAAAAAGCTCAATGGGATAGGTCTGTAGGTCTTTATGATATTAGATACTATAAGGGTATCTCTATGCAGGAAGCGAGAAAGGAATTAGCTGATTTAGAAATTAGTGAGGAGGAGTTCAGTTTGGAGGAGTTTGAAAATGAATGGTAAAGGGAAAAGCTTAAATATTAATTTTGTTATTAATAACAATAATAACATGGCAACTTTATCAGTTTCGATTCCGGATAAACTAAAATGGCAGATGAAGAAGTTAGATGATGTAAATTGGTCTGCTGTAGCTAGGCAAGCATTTGAGGAGAGGGTTGAGCAAATAATGTTTTTAAAAAAGTTGGCAAATAAAAGTAAGCTTACGAAAAAAGATGCGAAAGAATTAGCTGATAAAATTAATAGAAAGGCTGCGAAGAAGTTTCTTGAGTTGTAATTGTAAAATGGAAGTTGTAATAGATGCGAATGTAGTGTTAGCTATGTTGATAAAGCCTGGAAAGCCTGTTGAGTTATTGTTCCAAGAAGACTTAGATGTTTTTGCGCCAGGGTTAATTATTAGAGAGATCCTTGGTAATCAAAGTCTTGTTTTGAAAAAAGCAAGAATTACTGAGCAAGATTTTAATCGTTTGCTTTTAATACTAATACAGAGAATAGGGTTTGTTGAGGAAGAAGTTTTTTTAGTGAAAAGAGATGAGGCTAAACAAATCTCTCCTGATTTGAAAGATGTCCATTATTTTGCTTTAGCTCTTTATTTAGAATGTCCTATTTGGAGTAGTGAAAAAAAGTTTAGAGATCAGGATAGAGTGAAGATTTATAGAACTCATGAGCTTATTTCTTTGTTTATCCCTTGACGACGCCTATAGGTTTAAGTTGTGCGACAATCTTTCCGATGCCAGCCTCGTGACTGACTTTAACGACTTCGTCAACGTCTTTGTAAGCGCCAGGAGCTTCTTCGCTTATACCTTTCCATGATGCGCCTTTGACAGCGATGCCGTGTTCTTCAAGATCTTCTTTAACTTGTTCGCCGCGCCATTTCTTTTTTGCAGCGAACCTGCTCATTACTCGGCCAGCGCCGTGGGCAGTGCTGCCGAAACTTTCTTTCATACTTTGCTCAGTTCCTACTAAGATGTAAGATGATGTGCCCATTGAGCCAGGTAATAATATCGGTTGGCCCGTCTTTTGATATTTTTCTGATAATTCTTTTCTTCCAGGAGCGAATGCACGGGTTGCGCCTTTCCTGTGTACGTAAAGTTTAACGTCTTTTCCGTCAATGTTGTGGGTTTCAAGTTTTACTATGTTGTGGCAGACGTCGTATACTGTGTGTAGTTCAGCTTCTTTGAATATTTCGTTGAAAGATTTTCTTACTTGGTGGCCTATGATATGTCGGTTTGCCCAAGCGAAGTTGGCAGCGCCGACCATTGCTGCGTAATAATCTTTAGCTAGCTTACTTTTAGCAGGTGCGTAAATTAAATCCTTTTCTGGAAGTTGTGCCATGATGTCAGGGTAAGCGTCTTCCATTTTTCTTAAATAGTCTGAGCATACTTGGTGGCCTAAACCTCGGCTACCGCAGTGGATCATTACAAGAACTTGGCCTTCTTTTTCTATTCCGAAAGCGTTTGCTGTTTCTTTATCGTGAATCTTTGAGACTTCT
>CAYTFL010000002.1:2535-4090 GCA_964437105.1 Candidatus Woesearchaeota archaeon
AACTTTGTTTGAGTCAGCGCCGGGCATGTTGCCAAATTCTTCACAGTTGTCTAAATCTTCTTGGTTACCGTAACTGTTTTTGACTGCCCACTCCGCGCCGGTTGTTAAAACTTCGTTAAGGTCTTGGTGAGTGATTCTAATGTCAGACCTTTTTCCTACGCCCGGTGGGACGTTTTTGAATAAAGCGTTTAATAGTTCGTTGATTTTTGGTTTTATTGTTTCTTTTGTTAAGTTGGTTTGGAGTAGGCGAACTCCGCAGTTTGATACAAGGATGTTGTCCGCGATAAAATTGTGGTTCTTATCATTCATTGTTACATCATAGACCCAGCCTGTGTGAGGTTCTAAATCAATTTCTTCAATTTCTGTCCAGACTAATCCACTGTTTCCAATAGCATATTTATTACAATATTCTTGGAAGGAGATGAAGCCAGAAGGTACACGAGCATTGGTTGTTTTTGAGTACATTGACCTTTCTATAAATCGTTCATTTGCAAGTTTGCCAACGGTTATTTTAACAATCTCTTGTTTGGGCCAGAGTTCTTCTTGTCGAAGTTCTTTTGCAACTGATCGAATATTTCTTCTTTTTTCTAGAATCATTTCCTTGGTACGAAGATAGCTTGCCGCTAATGCAGCCTTCTTTTGTTTTGTTCGATTGTATTCAAAACCAACATTTTCAAGAAAACGGAGATGGTTTTTGTAATTATTGTGGATTTGGATTCTCCATCCTGTGGTCTGACCATCAATTCCATCATAAGTGTATCCTTCTACATGAGTAGGTTTTGATGTAGATATCTCAAATTCTTTTAATAGACTTCTTATGTCATTAAGGAATTCTATTGCATTATCTTCTAAGGTAACTAATTTATTCATGCCAAGAGCAGGTTGGTAAAAGTTATATTTGTTTAGCGTTTCAGGTGTTGACATCTCAGCGCCCAAGAACGATGCTAGAAATAGGCGTTTTTGCCATAATGGGGCTTTATGTAACCATTGTGGGATTCTATATTTTTGTATAGCTTTTTTTCCAACTGGACAGCCTAATGCAACTAGTAAAGCTGCAAAACTATTTGAAGACTTTTCCCATCTTATTTCTTCATTTGAGAATTCTGAAGTTCCATACTTAGTAGTTATTTTATGATCCCGAGACCTTCTAACAATTATTCCCAGACCTATTTCAGATCTTAGATCTTCTAAGTCTTTTTCTTCACCGTATAATTGAACTGTTCCTTTTCTGTTAGAAAAGAAAAGTGTGCCATCGCCGAATGTGGCACCTAGTAATTTAGTTAGAACTGGAAGTTTTTTGGAATTATAGCGTAAAGGAAGGAAGTCATTTTTCTTTAGGTAGTTTAGAATTTGAGTCTTACCGTTGCCTCCTCTTCCTAGGTCAAATTTTTCAATAACTTTTATGATCTCTTCCTCACTAACAATGATTTCATCATTTGGTTTTTCATATTTAACTCCTCCAAATGAATGGACGTGAAGTTTATGATCTTTTGTGACATCTTTTGCAAGCACCATGCCCTCATTTGTGTAAATTGGATGGTCACTTGTTACTTTG
>CAYTFL010000002.1:4100-16123 GCA_964437105.1 Candidatus Woesearchaeota archaeon
CCTGTACTAGTTTTAATTTTGTAGAGTATGCCTCGTTTCAATTGTTTCTTTAGGAATAATACTAAGTTTGTGTTTTGTATATCATAATTGTTTAGGTCAAAAAATTGCAGTTTTGTTTTATCCCACGTGTTTTCTAAATCTTTAATTTTTATCCAAGTCCCATGTTGCATTTGTACAATAGAGTCTGGATGTAGGCAGTTCACGTCAAAACCGACTAAACCAGGACTGATTATTCCTTCCTCTTCGTCAAAAGCTGCAACGCCCCCAATACATGCGCCATAACCTTGGTGAGCGTCGGGGCAAACTACTACATTTTTTACAATGCCGGGTAGGCTTGCCATATTTTTTGCTTGCTGTAATGATTGATCTTGCAAGATTTTTTCCATCAATTTCTCGTTAGCAAAGATTTTCACCGGGACGTTCATAGTGCCTTCTTTCTCAATCATGTAAGAATAACTGTTCAGTTTTTTTAGGTTGTTTTTTTCCATTATATGTCGTGCACAACTTGTACGGTTACAAGGTTTTCCTCCTCTTTAATAAACATATCGCTGTAAGTGACTGCTTTGATGTGTGTAGAGATCTCATAGTTCTCTGCGTTATCTCCAGTGATTGTAGCAGTAAGGGTGTTATCTTTGATTTCTAGCGATTTGACTTTTGATAGTACGAAACCTTCAGTGTCGAACCAGAATAAGAGTTGTTCAAGGTATTCGTATAGTAAAGTTTCTTTCTTTTTTGCTGTGACTGTGAAAGTTTTGGTTTCAATTTCTTTTATTTTATCCTCAGTCATGATCTCTGCAGTGGCTAGAGCTGCGTTGGTGAAAGCTTCTTCTAACGTTTTGCCGAAAGCTTGAAACTTTACATCGGCTGTGTGTTCAAGGAATTTGTATTTTTCCATGGTGAATGGGTAAGATAGCGTCTTTATATATATTACTGAGAAAAGTTTTCTATCAAATAGTCAGGAGCGTTGATACGGTTGAGAAGTTTTCTAGGTATTCTTTTTCCGGCTAGAGCGTATTCAAGGACAGTCCTTAATGATCTTAGGTAAAGGTAGTAGCCGCGTTCGTCGGTTAGTGGTAAGGGGTTAGGGCCGCCACCGAGAAAAGCTGGTAAAGGGTTTTGAACTTTTAATGTAGGATCAATAAAGCTGGGTTTCCAGACGCACCAGTTCTTGGCTTTGCCCCCTTCAATCTTTTTTATTTCAGAATTGACATAGTTGAGGTCAGCTTGAAGAATTTGTTTCAATCTTGGGTCCATCTGGTAAAAGAAATGTTTTTTGTATATATAAATTTAATGCTAGAGCTCTATGCCGTTGAAAGTGTAGCCTCTAACTACTTCGCAAGTATTTGAACCGTAATCTCTTATTTCTTTGAACTTTATTCTGCAAGCGAAGGGAGGGAGGAGGCTAAGTGCGCTTAGCTCCATTTCGTATTCAGAAAACCCTGGAAAATCTTTATCAGCTAAGTCTATGGCTCTTTCATAACCCTGGTGGAATCTGGGTCTTCTTAGTAAAGTGTAATTGTTAGCCCTGGTACAATCTCTATCGAAACATTTGGCGAGTAAACTTTGTTGGTTAAGAGTTAAGGCTAGCTGTTCAAAGTCTGTAGAAACGTGTAAGCCCCAAGAGTCTATCCTAAGTTCGCCTCTTGCTTCAATTATTATTCCGTCATATTCTCCTCGTGCTCTAGCTATGTCGTTAATCGCTGGGGCTACATCGTTGAAGTTAATGAATTCTCCTTCTGGATTGATAAGTTGAACATGAGATTCTAGACCCAATTGTTTGGCTCTAATCTGCATAATTTCTTCAGGTGAAAGTGAAGCTAGTGACCACATAGGGTTAGATAGAAAGTTAGAGTTTAAAAAAATTTATGTAAAAGAAAAAAATTAAATGTATTCGTCAATGATTGATACAAATACAGATTCTGGTTGTGCACCTGATACTAACTCACCGTTTACAATGAAACCAGGGGTTCCTCTCACACCAGCTGCTAGACCGTCGTTGTAGTCTCCATCGACTTCTTCAGCCATTGCATTGGTGTTTAGACACTCAGTAAAAGTTGTGGTGTCAAGTCCTAGTTCATCTGCGTAAGATATCAAGGAACTTTCGTCCAATGCATCTTGGTTCGTGAACAACATATCGTGGTATGCAGCGAACTCGCCTTGCTCGTCAGCACATTCTGCAGCTTCAGCTGAAATTTGTGCGTAACTGTGGAAGCTAAGCGGGAAGTCTTTGAAAACGATAGCTATGTCTTCGCCGTAAGTTTCTTTTAATGCATCCATAGTTTCTGCACCCTTAGCACAGTATGGGCATTGGAAGTCAGAGAATTCTACGATCAAAACTTTAGCTGTGTCTGGATCGCCCCATAGGATCGAATCGTCTTCAATGTTGACCTCAACAGGGTCCGTTTCTTCTTCTTCTTCCTCAGCAGGAGCTGCTGCTGCAGTGTCTTCAGAATCTTCATCTGCTACAACGCTACCAGTCAAACCTTCTAGTGTGTTACTCAAAGTGTTCATTTGAAGTAACAGTACTACTAGTAGGGCAACGGTAACTACCGTAAGATACGGTGATAACTTTCTTAACATCATTTGTTTTTCCCTCCTTGTAATAATTATTTGGTGGTTGAACTTTGTGTAGTTTATAATGTTTATGGTGCTGGGGTGGAGGGTTGGGGAAGGGAAAGAATAAATTTATATACTTTATAATATATTGAATATATGAGGTGATATTGATGAAGAAACAAATAATCGTTTTAATTCTTGCATGTTTTTTACTAAGTGGTTGTTTTGCGAATTCTGATTACGATGTCCATTATGTTGGTAAAGATATAAAGGAAGATTATTGTGGTGAAGTAGTTGAGACAGCGTATTGTCAGTGTGCGAACCATGGTGAAATGTGTGATGAGGCTGGGGTGACTCAGGCAGAAGCTCAGGCTGGGTTAGAAAGTGGTTTCGATACGTGGTCAGAAGAAGATATAGCTGTTTTTGAAGCCGATTGTGAGTCCAATGATGGAAAGTTTGTCCGTTATGGTAGTGAGGATCCTTCATGTACTTATTGTAATGCTGGGTTCATATGGGATGATGAAGAAAAGAGTTCATGTGTTAATAAGTAATTCTCTTTCTTTTTTTTATTGGAAAAGTTTATAATATGGATATAGATTACGATTTTTATGGATGAAAAGGAAATTTGTAGATTGTACCAAAGTTTGCCTGATGAAAAGATAAAATTATATGGTGCATATACAACAAGGTTTGAAGGATTTATTGATATTCTGTTGTCTAAACAAGTATTATGTTCAGAAGAAGTGTATTGGTTGCTGGGGGATGTGAATACTCACAGAGGGATGGCTATTCCTGGTAGCGATACGCGTTATGAAGAGCCAAATGCGTCGATTAGTTTTTCATTAGGACATGTTTCTTTTAGGTATTATGATTGGAAAATTAAGAGTAGAGATCAGTTTGAAGGTGGGGTAGGAGTTTTTGTGCCTTTACAAAAGTTATTGGAATGTGATCCGGTGGATTTTATGCACTCTTCATGGGTTGGAAATATTGGTATGTATGATGTTACTAAAGAGAACATTAAGGAAGAGGCGCATAGAGCTAGGAAGGAGGGTAAGTTGATAGATAGTGGGTTTGGTTACGTTTTTGAAATCCTGTTGCGTGCAGAGGGAGAGTATAAGAAGTGGACCCGATTTCCTAGTGTGGGTTTGACGGATGCAGAAGTGATTACAGTAATTCCTGAAAGTATGAGAGATAGAGTTTATCAAGAGATTGGTGAAAGGCAAAAGTTTTATCAAGGGCTTTGGGAGAGGTTGCGAGATCCTGAAACTAGGGAAGAAGAGTTTATTGAGATTGGTAATCGGTGTGTAATTTATCCTGATAAGACTGAGGCTTTATTGGAAAAGATGTTAGAGCCGTTTGATGAAGGTGATCTGAATCTATTGTGGTATAATGAGAGAAATATGGAAGTGGCTTTGAAACGGATGGCGTGTTTGGGTTAAAGCTGAATGTAATCGCCAGGGAATGTGTCGTAAAGGCATCTTTCTTTATCTGTTAAGTAACCTTCAGCGTTCCAAAGTATGTTTAGAAATTCTAAAGCTTCTTTAGCTTCTGTATATGTAGCGTCCATGATTTGTACTGGTGGTGTCATTTCAAGTAAACAGTCTTCAATCGTCCACTGTCTGCCTTGTGGAGATATTACTGCGAAAGGGAATTGTCTTTCTTTGAGATCCCAGTCAACTTGGTCCCAACCTTTTTTTAGCACCCAAGTTTCATGGAGAATTCTTACTTCGTCAGGATCTTCATAAGGAAAAAAGCGGAACATCATTCTTTAATGAATTCTTCAAGAGGGATGGATAGTTTAGATTCTTCTTTAACAGTGCCTCTGATCTTAAGATACTCTTTTGCTAGTAAGTAGAATAGTAAGCCTAAAGATTTCTTACCTTTATTGTTGCAGGGAATAACTAGGTCAACGTAGTTAGCTTCATTGTTAGTATCGCAGCACGCTATCACAGGGATGCTCATCTTGACTGAGTCGACTACAGCGTTCTTGTCTGGCCATGGGTCTGCAACCAAGATAACTTTTATCTCCTTAAAATCTTCTAAGTAAGGATTGGTTAGTAAGCCTGGTCTGTATCTGCCAGCGATGACAGGGATATTGGTTAATTTGTGGAAAAGTTTTACGCCGTTCCAACCGTTTTCTCTTCAACATACAACTAAGATTTGTTCAGGTTCGAATCTGGCTAAGAATTTGGCAGCCATCTCAATGCGTTCATCGATCTTTTTTACGTTTAATACAGCTAAGCCGTCAGAGCGTACTTTGTAGATGAAAGGTTCCATGTATTTAGTTCTGAACTTGGTACCAATGTGGAGACCGACCTTTAGATAATTGTCCAGTTCGGTTAAAAACACTTCCTGCTCTTCTGCCATGAACAGCTGAAATAAGTTGGGGTATATAAAGGTTTTTGTTTGGGTAAGACTTATATATGGAGAACATTCGTCAGAAATAGTAAAAATGGGAAATTTATATGATGAAATTAGTGCTAGGGTTTATGCTTTGGATGAAGCAGACGGAGTAAAATATATTGTTTAGGGAGATAAGTTTATGGGAGATGCAAAATTTCCTTTTGGTTACAATGCGGGAGGGAGATTAACATCTGATCATAGTGGAGAATCTCAATCCCTTTCAGCTTTTTTAATTAAAGCTTATGGGGAAACTAAGACCTTGACTGTGGAAAATGGTTTAAAATCTGATATACATTCTGATAAGACCAGAGTTCTGAATGCGAGAGAGTTATCTTACTTGATTAGAGCAACAGGAATTTCAATAAACTAATTTAAGAAACCAATCTCTCTATCTGTATCAAACGTTTTAACTTAGCTTCTCTTTCCTTTCCATAAATTCCCGTTTTGATATAAGGTATGCGCCAGGCTACTGCCAAATCTGCGATGGAGGTGTCCATGGTTTCGCCTGATCTGTGAGAGATTATTGTTTTTATCCCTGCTTTCCTGGCTAAGTCGACTAACTCTTTAGTTTTTATCAAAGAACCTATCTGGTTTGGTTTAATAATAATAGCGTTTACAGATTTCTTTCTTAGAGCCTTCTTGAATCTGTTAATATTGGTGGTAACCAAATCATCGCCGCAGACTAATGACCTTTTGCTTATCTTTGAGAATCCGGAAAAATCTTCTTCATACAACGGATCTTCTACGTAAGCCAGTTTGTATTGGTCTATCCAGTTGTTTATTTTCTTAATCTGTTTAGATCTTGATAACCTTTCGTTATCCATTTTGTAGTAACCTTTGTTGTAGAGTTCAGTTGCTGCCACGTCCAAACCTAACTTAACTTGATAACCTAAAGTGTTGTCTTTGTTTGATACAAAGTTGTTTAAGAGTTCTAAAACTTCGGAGTCAGGCCTTTGCACGATGTGTGCGCCTTCATCAGTCATGCCTTTAGTCTTTACAACTTTCTTAATGTTTTTGTGTATAGTTTTGTTAATTCTTACACGTTCTTTGAAAGTTTTGGCTTTAGGAATTAGTAGGTATTCTTGGACGTTAGTGCTTTTTACTTTAGTGTGTGCGCCGCCGCCTATACAGTTGCCTAAAGGTATAGGTAGTTTTTTGGTTTTTGGGCTTAAGAATGAGTGGATTTTGTTTCTGGATATAGCTTTAAGGCAGGCTAACTGTAAAGCTACCACTGTGTTGCCGCCAACCATTGGAAGGAGTAAGTCAAAAACTCTTAAATCGTTGAATTCTTCGATTACAAAACCTTTGAAGTTAGGATATTTGTTTATGAAGTTTTTTGAGAACGTAATACCTTTCTCTGTGAAAGCTTGAACTTCATGTTTACCTGTTGAAGCGCCAGAAGGTGTAGAAGCTGTGTAACGTTTGTTTATTGTGATCTCTATAGCTTTTTCCTTCCTAGAATTTTTTATAACTTTGGCTTTTACCTCTTTGATGCGCATAATATCAAGTTATTCTTTATGTTTATATAAGTTTCTTGAAACAAGTTTCTTTATTTCAAAAAAGATTAAGCCTGAGGCTGCCAAGGGAGTTATGATTAGCCAGTCTGCCATTGTTAGTGGTACTAAAGAGAAGAGAGTTGATAGTGGTGTGTACAGTAGTAAAAGTTGTAAGCCGAATGATAAAGCGACTGCAGCATAAAGCCATTTATTGCTCTTTAGTTTGAATATGGAAGTTAAGTTGGATCTGCATGCAAAGACTAAGAAGAGTTCAAACATGATTAAAGCCGTGAAAGTTATTGTTCTAGCTTTATCTAAATCGCCTAAATTGTAGTAGTAAACGAAGAGGCCAATTGTTATGATTGAACAAAGTATGGTTGCGTAGAGCATGAAAGATTTCATATCGTAGAAAAAGCTTTCTTTAGGGTTTCTAGGTTTTTTCTTCATTATGTCAGGGTTGGCTGGGTCGGTTCCTAAAGCTAGCGCAGGGAAGCCATCAGTTACCAAATTTACCCAAAGGATTTGTGCGGGCAATATTGGTAAAGGTAGGCCGTAGAGTACAGGTAGCAATACTAATAGTATTTCGCCGAAGTTGGCAGCTAAAAGGAATTTTACGAATTTCTTAATGTTGTTGTAGATTGTTCTGCCTTCTTCAACAGCAGCTACGATGGTAGCGAAGTTGTCGTCTAACAGAATTAAATGTGATACGTCTTTGGAGATCTCTGTGCCTTTAATGTTCATGGCAACGCCTACGTTAGCTTGTTTTAACGCCGGTGCGTCGTTGACACCGTCGCCAGTCATTGCAACGATTTCGCCGTTCTTTTGTAAGGCTTTTAGTATCCTGGCTTTGTGTAAAGAAGTTACTCTTGCGTAAATTGAAACCTTCTTAACAGCAGCTCTTAACTGCTTTTCGTTAAGCTTGTCTAATTCTAAACCTGTTATGACTTTGCCGTTTATGCCTACTTTGTTTGCTACAGCTTGTGCGGTTAAAGCGTGGTCGCCTGTGATCATCATTGATCTGATGCCAGCTTTCTTACAAATTTTTATAGCTTTTTTAACTTCATTCCTTGGCGGATCGATCATACCGACTATGCCTAAAAATGTTAAATCCTTTTTTCCGTGAGCGAAGGCTAACACTCTTAATGATTGTTTAGAGAATTGTTCATTCTTTGCCAAGATCTTCTTTTTATCTGTAGGAGTGATTCTTCTCTTCCTTCCGTTAATCTCAATATGAGTGCATTTTTTTAGGACTACTTCTAAAGCGCCTTTCATGTAAGTAATATTGTCGGTGTCTGTTACAGTCATGAACTTTGTTTCTGAAGAAAAAGGTACTTCGGATTTCCTTTTCATTGGTTTAACTTTGCCCTTAGCAGCTAATACTTGGAGTGCTCTCTCTGTAGGGTCGCCAACTTCTATAGTTGCGTCGTTGCAAGTAGTTGCCGCAGTTAGTAAAGGTTTAATGTTACCTTCTTCACCTTTGCATAATATTTTGCCTTTAGTCTCGTAGCCTGAGCCGGTGACTTCATACTCGTTACCGTTAGCGTAAATATTTGTTACTGTCATTTCGTTCTTTGTGATCGTGCCAGTTTTGTCTGAACAGATGACGGTGACGCTGCCTAAAGTTTCTACGGATTTGAGTTTTCTGATTAATGCTTTACGTTTAAGCATTTTCTTTAATCCTAAAGCTAAGGTTATGGTAACTACTGCGGGAAGGCCTTCAGGGATGGCGGCAACGGCTAAGCTTATTGCCATGAGGAACATGTCTGCCCACGCGAAGCCGCGTAAGATGCCTGAAAGGAATACTACTGCGCTGATCGCTAGAACTATGATTGTTAACCATTTGCCTACTTCTTTGAGGCGTTCTTGTAATGGCGTGACTTCTTCTTCAATAGTTTCAATCTCCTGTGCTATTTTACCTAGTTCAGTTTGTTTACCTGTTGAAGTTACTATGGCTTTGGCTCGGCCTCTAGCAATTACTGTGCCGGAGAAGGCCATGTTTTTGCGGTCAGCTAATATTGTTTTGCCTTTTATTACGTTGATAACTTTCTTTACAGCAGTGGATTCGCCAGTTAAAGAGGCTTCGTCAACTTTAAACTCAGTTACTTCTAAAAGTCTGCAGTCGGCAGGAACTTTATCGCCTTCCTCTAGTAAGATTATATCTCCAGGTACTAAGTTGTTTGTTAGAATTTCTATCTCTTTGTTATTTCTGAATACTTTAGCTTTAGTTTCTCTAAGCTTTTCTAAAAGGATTATTGCTTTCTCTGCTTTATACTCCTGCGTAAAACCTAAGATTGCGTTAAAGAGAAGGATTACGAGGATTACGCCAGCGTCAACGTAGTGTTGGATCAAGAATGAGATTATTACTGCGAAAATTAGTACCCATATTAAAGGGTCGTTGAATTGGTTGAGGAAGAGTCTTAGCATAGAAACTTTCTTTTCTGTGCCGATAACGTTTTTACCGTATTTTTTTATACGTTTTTTTGCTTCCTTAGAAGATAAACCTTTCTGAGAAGTCTTTAACTCTTGCATCACCGCTTTTACAGACTTGGTGTAGTAAGTCATGAATAGTTTAATAGTTTGTTAATATATAAAAGGTTATGTTTATACCCAAAAGATTAATCCAAGTAAAAAGGTTATGTAGATGCTCAGCAAGATTAAACCTTCCCTTGCTCTTATTATCCAATGTTTTCTTATGAAGTAGAGTAAAGATGCGGTTGTTAGGAGCATGGCAGGGAGTGCGTACCAGATGCTTAACTCGATGATTACTAAAGGACTGATGATAGCGCTTACGCCGATAACGATTAGTATGTTGTAAATGTTGCTGCCTAAAACTGTGCCTATGATTATGTCAGCCTTTTTCTTTCTTGCTGCGGCGATTGCTACGGCTAATTCTGGTAAGGAAGTTCCGATGGCTATCAGTGTTAAACCAATGATTGTTGAAGAGATTTGGTAGTAAGTGACTATTTCTCCTGCAGCGAAGATTACTAAGTAGGAAGAGATTAAAATGATTAGTAAGCCTATAAAAGAGTAAAAGCATAAACTGGCGTAGTCTATGATCTTTACTTCTCTGTGGCCGTCGAATAGTTTTTTGTAACTTTTGTAGCTTAAACCTTTCCTTATTCCATGAATTGTATGTTTGGTTACGATCTTGCCGAAAGATAAGTATTTGTAGATGATGCCTCGTCCTTTAAGTTGGGAAAGTTGTTCGTACTCTCTTAAGTAGAATATGTAGGATACGAAAATGAACAAGAAGATGATTCCTTCGTACCATTGAATTTGTAAGTCTAAAGAAAATAGGAAGAAGAGTAAGGATATTATTAGTAAAAACATTCCTTCCCTATGAAAAACTCTCTCTTTTACACTTAACACTGAGAAGACTGCTGCTACGCCTATGATTAAGCCAATGTTTGCTATGTTAGAACCGATGATGTTACCGATGATTAAGCCAGTTTGGTTTTGTAATGCTGCAGAAATGGAAGAAGCTAACTCTGGAAGGGAAGTTCCTATGGCAACGATTGTTAAACCGATTATAAAGTCTGAAACTTTGAATAACTTGGCTAAACGTGCTACGTGGTCGATGAAGAAGTTACTACCTTCTATTAACACGATTAAAGCTACAATGAAAAGGACGAGTTGCCAAACTATCATCGGAATATTTTAGGACGCCTTTTAGTATTTTCTCGCTTAAACTTGTGCTTTATCTCTTGCTCAAGGTTTGAGATTGTTTTTTGAAGAGCCTTACGTAAGTCCCAGTCGGCTTGCTTTGCGGATAAGACTACGCTGTGAGTGCCTTCAAGGCGTAAACGAACTGTGAATTTGTCTCTCTTACCTAATTTTGGATGCTTTTTTACGTCGACTAAGAGTAAAAGTTTTGGGAAGTCTCTAAGTAAACGTTTGTGTGCAGATTTTGTTAATTTTACTATCGTTTGTACTTCAACAGGGTCTAAGTTCTTTAACCCAATGTATTGAACTCCTGGAACTGTTGTCGAAATAGGCTTACCTTGGATAACCTTTACGTAGTAGTCGAGTTTGTTTGTTACTTCCTTCCGTTTCTTATTAATTGTGCCGTGGAAACGGTTATGGACTAAGAATTCTCTGTATTTTGATACTCTTTTCTTAGGGGAACTTTTTTTCACCTTCTTTTTCATGAGCTTCTTAAGAGAGGTATAAATATTTAAACCTTTTCTTATTGTATAGTTATATGAAGGTTAGTAAAGTTTGTCAAGCGTGTGAGGCTGAGCCTGGAAGTTTTAGTTGTTTAAAGTGTGGTAGAGTTGTTGGTAAGAAGTGTTGGACCGGAACTTTGTGTAAGGATTGCGCTGGTGGTGTTAGAAGTACTGGGTGAGATCTACTACTCCTTGAGGCAAATCGTCTTCTCTTAACTCTGTGTGTTCTTGGGGTCTAAAATGTACTATTCTTCTTGGTGATTCTACAGCTTGGGCAAGTTCTTCAGTAGAAATTTGGCCTCTGGCTTTTTGTCTAGCAATGTCTAATAAAGTTCTTCTATCAAAGAAGCCATAGTTTTGTTTCTTTGCTTCTCTGTTGAGTAAATGGCAGAAGTTTGTAGTGAAATCGGAACTGGTCATTCTTCCTGTTCTCTCGTTGAACCTTATCTCATATCTGCTTTGGAAGTAAGAGCCTAATAAACCATATTCTACTGAGACTGGTATGTGGATGGTTGTAACTCCTTCATCAGAAAATGCGTCGATCCGGTCATACCTTTTTACTTTGCAGTGTGACTCTAAACCTCCTCTTTTTCTACCAAATAACATCGTTAAATTATAAGGTAATAAGTTATTGTTTAAATAAATTATTAAGAAAGAGTTATAAACTTTGAGACTATAGGTAAAGTAATGGAGCAAGTGCCGCAGGAGCAAGTTGAAGAGTTCATTGCTTATGGTAATTTGTATGATTTGAAAAAGATGAAGTCTTATATGATAGTTTGTGAGTATAAGGCTAGGTGGAAATGAAAAAGTTCTATTATTTTATCCCATTGTTTATCTTGCTGTTTAGTGTAAATTTCTTTATCTTTAATGAGGATGTTTATAATTCTGAGTATGAAGATGAAGTGAGTAATTTGTTGGATTATTTTAAGTATGGTGAGTTAGATGAAGAAAAGTATACTGGGGAAGAAGTTATTCATCTGTATGATGTGAGAAAGTTGATTCAAGCGTCGTTAGCGGTGATGTTTTTCTTAGCTTTTGTGATAATTATCACTATGTTGCGTGAAAGTAGAGAGGTAATACGTTATGGGTTAATTAGAGGAGGTGTTTTTGGAGTGGTTCTTACTTTAGTTGCTTCATTAGTATTGTTATACTTTACTAGCGCTTTCACAAAGTTTCATGAGCTGTTGTTTACGAATGATTATTGGATGTTGGCTAGCGATACGTTGCTTATACAAATGTTTCCAGAGAGTTTCTTTTATGGAGCAGTGGTTCACATAGTTTTATATAGTATAATCTTCTCATTGGTGTCTATTGTATTAGGAGTGAAGATTCCTAAGGAGGGTAAAAATGGGGAAGCATAAAGTAATCGTGTATAGTACGCCAACGTGTACGTTTTGTCATA
>CAYTFL010000003.1:0-13599 GCA_964437105.1 Candidatus Woesearchaeota archaeon
CTTTGTATAGCCTTAACTTTTTTCTTCAATAACTCAACAGCTTCAGGATTGACATCAACAGCAACAACATCTTTAGTCTTTTCTAACGCAGCAAAAGCTTGCACTCCTGACCCCGTACCCATATCTAGAACTTTGCCGCTAACTAACTTCTTCACATACTTCTCTAATAATCGAGAATCTTCTCTTGGTTCGTAAATCATTCTAAAGCCTTCAAGTAATCTTTAACACGAGAAACTATCGCAGGTAAATAAAACTTTTCAATTCTCTCAGTAAACAAAACGTTAAGATCTTCATTCTCATTGATCCTATAAGTATTCTTCACCTTCTCCACAAAGTACAAATCTCTCAACCTTTTTAACTGCCTACGTATGTTTGACGCCGCAATCCCGTTCAACGGCAACTTTTCTTCTTTCCTTCTAGAAATGACTGCTTCTCTCACTTCTTCACACTTCAACGCTTTCTTCTCATCTAACAATATGTGCAATATATCTACCACAACGTCCCTAGAATCTCCTGGCTGCAACAACCCTGTAGAAAGGCAAATCTTTCTAATCAAGTCTCTTTTAGACATTTCGTAAGGCTTTTCATACTTACGCAAAGTAATTTCTGCCAACGGAATATCTCTTGAAACTTTCATCAAACTAACTCTATAAGAAACAACTTTAAAAATGTTTTTGTTCTACTTTGATTTTTTCCAATAATACAAATAGATTGCTAGGATTGTTACGATAGTAATTATAATCGCATAAAGCCACAGGTACTCTGCCTGAAATATATTTTCAAAAACTCCCGAACTAATTACTGCTGCATCTTCAGCATCTTCCATTAATGGAGCAGCACCATAAAATACTTTTAACAGTACTGAGATAAAAGCACCAACCAAGGCCACAGGTACAATCTTTTTCAAACTTTCTTGCCAATCATAACCTTTAGGAGCAATAATAATTAACTTCTTAGCCAACCCATAATAATGCACTTTCTTCCCTTTTTCACTCCACGCAAAATCTTTCTTTTTCACCAGATGATTTTTCTCTAGTTGCTTTAAGTTATACACTACTGTAGATAAAGCAATATTGAGCTCTTTAGATATTTTTTTAGGGGAGGCTTGCTTAACATCACTAAGGTAATCTAGAATCTTTCTAGCTGTTTCATTGCTAATCGCATGCGCCATTTCTTTAGACTTCTTATCATCAAGCGAGACTAAGACATATTTATCCATGTAAATAGTTAAGATTAATTCCTTTTTAAATGCTCTTATAACTACAACTCAACTTGCAGTCTAAGGTCAGTTTATATAGCATTTCAACACCTAAAATAACATGAAAAAAGGAGTTAAATCAAAATGAAAAACATACTTTTTACAATACTATGTGTGGCGCTCTTGGTGACCGGCTGCACAACTACAGTAGACCCCTGGGAAAGTCTAGATTCTGAAGACTATTCCTTCTCCGTTTACTCTGGAGACTTCATGTTTGAAGATTACGACAATTACTGTGCATTATACATGGACGCTGGTTCAGGCATGGGAATCGATGAGGAGTACGTCATAAACTCTGATGAAGACTATCAAGATTTACTAGCTATCATGGATGAATATGGTTGCGAGTGGTTCCAAGGTACTACAGAGATAGACTTTGACCAATACACTTTGTTAGGTAATTGGGCTTCAGGTACTGGTTGTACAGTTGACTTCCAGAAGGATGTACAGATCAACCATGATGAGCAGAAGGTAATCTACACAGTTACAGTTGATGATGGTGATTCCGATGAAATCGCTTGTGATATGTGGAGCGGTTCCCAGAACTGGATACTTGTAGAGAAGATTCCTGACGACTACACAGTAGACTTTGTTGTTGAAAACTAAGTCTTTTTTCTTTTTTTATCCATTGACTTCACAAAATTTCCTAAAACTTCTATCATAAGTTTTTTCTACATCCTTCGAAAAGCAGCACGCTGGCAATTCATCTGCCTCTAAGTGATGAGCTATACACTCACAACACTTCCCGTGCCTTGGACAACCTGGATAGGTACAAGGACATTCTTTTGTATTACTGCATGGTTTCATTCTACTATTATTGCTGGTTTGCTTGGCATAGCATTCCTCACCTTACTCTCCTTACTTTTTTCTGCAAGTTCAATAACAACTTTACAACCGAACTGCTCTTCTAAACTTTTTAATTGATCCTTTAAAACTTTTTCTTCTCCCTTCTGTGATAAAACAATCTTTGGCACTTTACTTGGACTCTTCACGAACATAGGCACTAGCTTAGAAATATCTTTCCCATGCTCTTTCACCATCAACTTTTTGATCAATACACCTACGTTCCTTTCCTTCTCAACAGCTTTCTTAAATTCTTTAACAAACTTATACTTCCACTTTGGTGCAACTATCAACTTCACACTTTTTAGCTTCTCAATCTTGGCCAACTTCTTAATCTCTTCCACATCTGAAGATAACGTTAAAACCACTTCTTCCTCAAACTCAATCTTTTCATCAATCTTCTTCTCATTACATTTTGGCCACTTAGCCACGCTAACAAATTCTTTATTCCCTAACTTCTTCCACAACTCTTCAGAAAGGTGCGGACAGAACGGTGTTAGCATCTTAACAAAACTTTCCAAATTAGCTTTAGACTCTACTTCTTCAAAATTATCAAACATCTGTCTCAGCTTAATGACTGCAAGATTGTATCTCATTCTATCCATATCTTGAGAAATCTCTTTGATAGCTTTGTTAGCCTTACTTTCGGAACGCGGCGAAGATTTACCAACTTTCACCTTATCAAAGTAAGCAACAACTTTATTCAAGAATTTGTAGCTCGCTTCAACACCTTTATCATCCCAGTTAAAGTCACTATCAGGACTTGCAACAGAAATTAGAAATATTCTCAAAGAATCTGTACTATACTTATCAATGGTTACTAAAGGATCAACTACGTTACCTAACGACTTAGACATTTTGTTTCCATCGCTAGCGTGCAACATTCCTTGGTTAAACAATGTAATAGCTGGCTCATTAAACTTTAACAACCCTATATCTCTCAAAAACTTTGTATAGAATCTGATATAGATTAAGTGCATACACGCATGCTCTTTCCCACCTATGTACATGTCAATTGGGCACCAGTAGTTAGCTTTCTTTGGATTAAAAATTTTCTTATCATTATTAGCGTCAGCATACCTCAGATAATACCATGAAGAGTTAACGAAAGTATCCATCGTATCAGTTTCTCTTTTAGCATTCTTTTTACATTTCGGGCATTTAGTGTTAACAAACGCTTTACTAGTTTCTAAAGGATTACCTTCACCAAACTTAACTTTCATTGGTAACTCAATAGGCAGATCTTTTTCCGGAACAGGCACAGCACCACATTTCTCACAATGCACTATTGGTATCGGCGTCCCCCAGAACCTTTGCCGGCTTATCAACCAATCTCTTAACCTAAAATTCACTTGCTGACTACCTAACTTCTTTTTCTTAAGCTCTTTCGTGATTGCATCCTTAGCTTTAACACTTCCCATATCATCAAACTTCCCTGAGTTAACCAACACACCTTCACCCGTGAAAGCTTCTTTCAATTCAGACTTTTTACCTTTCTCGACGATAACTTGTTTTATCGGAATCTTATACTTTTTAGCAAACTCAAAATCTCTTTGATCATGCGCAGGCACAGCCATCACCATCCCTGACCCATACTCAGCAATTACAAAGTTTCCTGCATACACCGGCACTTTTTCATGTGTTAATGGATGCACTGCATAACTTCCAGTAAAAACTCCTTCTTTCTCTAACTGATCAATCTCTTCTTGGCTAACTGAGCTTAACTTACTTACAAACTTTTCCATCTTTTTCTTATTCTCATCAGTCACCATATTCATTAACTTAGGATGCTGCGCAGAAATGACCATGAACGTCACACCGAACAAAGTATCTGGTCTTGTAGTAAATATTGGCCACTTCTCTCCTTTAATCTCAAACATAATCTCTGCTCCATAACTTTTACCTATCCAATTCTTTTGCAACTTTTTTATTAACTCTGGCCATTTATCCAACTCTTTAAAATCATTCAATTCCTCAGAATACTCTGTAGTCTTAAAATACCACTGCTTCAAATGCTTCACTTCAACGTTAGTATCCCCATGCCTCCAACATTTCCCGCTATGCACTTGCTCATTCGCTAAAACAGTGTTACACTTCGGACACCAGTTAACTGCCGACGTTTTTTGATACGCCAACCCTTTCTTTAACAACTGTAAGAATATCCACTGATCCCATTTGTAATATTTAGAGTCGCTGGTACTCAATACTCTTGACCAATCGTACGTTAACCCTAAAGCCTTCTGCTGCTTAACAAAATTCTTGATAGACTTCTCCGTATACTTCTTAGGATGCACACCTGCCTTTATTGCTGCATTCTCTGCTGGCAAGCCTAAAGAGTCATAGCCCATTGGATGCAGCACATTAAAACCATTCATAATCTTGTGCCTAGAAAACACGTCACCTATAGTATAGTTAAGTGCATGACCCATATGAAGTCCACTCGAACTTGGATAGGGGAACATTTCTAAAATAAAAAACTTTTTCTTCTTAGACTCTTTAACATAAAACACTTTCTCCTCTTCCCACTTCTTCTGCCACTTCTTCTCAATCTTGTGAAAATCCATGACTTAAAATTATAGAACTATTTATTTAAATCTTTCTACGGAAACTCTTCTAAATAGAGCTCAGTGGCTTCTTTGAGGTTCGCAACAGCTTCCTCTACATTTTCTCCCTGACTTGCTGTCCCAACTTCCGGACATGTAGCTACGTACATATCATCTTCTTTTTGGACAACTGCAGTGAACGTTCTCATAGCCACTCTAATATTTCCAATCCTTTTATTTCTTTCCATACTTCCGCCTCCACCCATATATTCCAACACCAAGCAACCCTAGCGCTGCAACAATAGCAAAAGAAATCGTTTCAGGATCATACACGTCAACACCATGCAAGTTTAACCTTTCATCCGTGAACGTCCCCCCTCTAACTCTATACACTACTGGAATAGAAACAGCATTCACAAGAGTATCATGCACTTCTTCCACTCTAAGATAATCTTCATACTTTCCATCCTCTTGATCAACCACTTCTAAAGGCACTTCCAGAACCTTACTTTCCTTGGCATCTAAACTAAAACTATCAGAATAAACACCACTAACTTGAAACTCATTTTTTGTATCTAACGTATTAACTACTAAAACTTCTCTCACTACAACTTTCCCTCTTTCTAGTTCCCCAAAATCTATTGAAGTGGGCGTAACTGCTACCGCCGAAACCGTTGGTAAAAATAAAAGTAAAAGAAAAAAGTATTTCATGCTGCCACCTCCAACGCTTTACTTTTCAACGGATTCTCTTGATAAAAGATGTAAGCTTGCTCAAACATTCTCCTATCAATTGAAAGTTCTCTCTCCAAAACAAAACTTGCTTCCTTGATATCATTCACATCTTTCAAACAATAACCCAGCTCCCAAAACAACTGCGTCATCGTCCTACCTTCATTCTGCCACACTTTATCTTCCGCTTTCCTAAGCAAGTACTCAACTTCTTCTACAACTTTTTTCATTTTACACACTCTCCTGCGAACTGATCACAATCTTTCCTGTGTAATCTCCAACTTCAACTTCGCTAGGCACGTAGAACCTAAACTGTAACGCTTCTTCTTCCAAAGGTGAAAGATCTAGGTCTAATGCAACTGCGGACTCTAGCGCTAACCACTCGTTTAGATAAACTTCAACATTTTCCGCGCCAAAGCTACTGTTGCTTGACACAAAACTTTCCGCGCTAACTTCCGTGTCAACTAAAACATTACCCTTGTTTATTACAGAAACTGCAGCTTCTTCGTAAGCCCCTGCTTCCATGCTTAAGGATAAACTGCTAACGTTCAACTCCGTCGACAAAATGCCTAAGTATTCAAAGCTAGTATTGGTAGCACTACCTTCACTACTATCACTCACACTTACTTCAATAGAGTAATCTCCAGCCAGATCATAGTACTCCATTACAAACTCTCCTGAGTAAAGAGCACTATCTTCAGACACGTTCTCAGTAAAACTCAAATTGTAAGTCTGGTTGTTCACGCTCAAAACGACTTCCTCAACATCTTCAAACCCGTTGGTGTCATTCACTAACACTTCCACGCTAACTTCCTTTTCCATCTCTACATTCGGCATCACTTGCACACCATCTTCTGAAGAATCATCGGTTGTAATGTTCAACCACAAAATTTCTGGCCCCGAATTTTCAACACTAATGTAAACTACAACTTCTCCCTCACTAACATTCTCTTCACTTTCTAAACTAAAACTACCTTCACCTGGCGTACCATCAACTTCACCTTCTTCCCATTCTGTTAAAGAAACTCTTACAATACTTCTTCCACCACTGCCACCAAATGAACTGTTGTATGAAACTTCTTCAGTCTCTTCTCCATTTGTCAGCGTAACTGTATCTTCGCCTGTCAAAGAAAATGATCCGTCAACCGCGTTAATACTTTCTCCCCTGTTAGATTGAAAACTGTCCGTGTCTTCATCATCACCGTCAACCAACTCTCTAGCAATGACAAGGTACTCTCCTGAACCTAAGGTGGTGTCATCAAAATCATTGCCATCCAACGTCCAGTTACTTAGATCAACTTCATCCCCATCATTATATATCTCTATCCACTCGCCGTCGTTATCTGTCATGCTCGGACTATGCATGATCTCGGTTATGTATACGTCTGCAGCCGCAAGTTGAAAACTTAACAGCAGTACGGCTATTCCTATTACTAAATACTTCATTGTTTACCTCCCATAGCTCTCGCTACATGTTTTGTTTGTGGCCAAGATGTTTCGATACAACGCCGGAGACGGGACTTCCCGTGAGAACACTTTTGAACCCGCGGAACACAGGTTAGATGTTCTCCAGATCATCAATCCGGTGCCTTACCAGACTAGACTACTCCGGCTCTATTGCGAAACTTATTTATACAACCTTAACTTAACCAATTCTAGGGTTAGGTGTTCTCCAGATTTTCAATCTGGTTTTCGGCCATATTCTTGGCCACTTTTTCTTTCAAGATAACAGTCTTAAAAAAGATTGAGCGAAAAAACTTGAAAGATTTTCAGATTTTTCGGAAAAACGCAAACTATAAAAGGTCTGTATTTATTCAGAATCATGTGGACCCGTAGCTCAGTTTGGATAGAGCACTAGCCTTCTACCCTTTACGGAAGAGAGCTAGGGGTCAAGGGTTCGAATCCCTTCGGGTCCGCTTATTTTATATACTATTACGATAATTCAAGACTTATGGAAACTCTACTTATCCCAAATAAGGAAATATTGAATAATAAGATAGAGCAAATCAAAGAAGATGGGGCTGATTCTATCCAAGTAGTCTCAGATTTTGATAAAACTTTAACAACTGCCTTTATTGAAGGTAAGAAAATTATGAGTACTTATGCTATTCTTAGAGAAATGAAATACCTTTCTCCAGATTACGCAAAAAAAGCTTTTGCCCTCTTTGACAAATATCATCCTTATGAGATTGCTACAGACTTATCATTTGAAGAAAGAAGGAAGAAGATGGACGAATGGTGGGACGAGCATTTGAAATTAATGATAAAAAGTGGAATAAATCGCGGGGTTTTCATTGATATCGCTCAAAAGAATTATGTTAGAACCAGAAAAGGTCTAAAGAAGTTTGTTGCACTCCTAAATGAGAATAAGATTCCTCTATTAATTTTCTCTGCAGGTCTTGGCGATATGATTCGGGAAGTTCTAAAGAAGAATAATTTATTGAAAGATAACATTAAGATTATTGCCAATTTTTTCAAATTTGATAAAGATGGTAAGGTCTCTATTGACGGCTATGAACACGATATTGTTCACGTTTTTAACAAGAACACAATTTCACACGATGAAGATATCTCTGAAAGGAAGAATGTCATTTTACTTGGTGATAACCTTGATGATTTAGGTATGATTAAAGGGATAACTTATGACACTCTCTTAAAGATAGGATTTCTAAATGAAAAGATTGAAGAACGTAAAGAGGAATATATGAAAAACTTTGACATAACTATTGTTGGTGATGGCTCATTAGATGAAGTAAACAAAATATTTGAGAAAATATTACTATAAATGCCTCCCCACAAACTCCCTAACAACTTTTCTTAACTCTTCCAGATTTCTTTCTCCAATTAAAGACCCGATAGGATAATCTTTAATCCCTCTCTCTGGCGGATTACCTAAAAACTTAATCCTTTCTTCAAAACTAGCATGATACACTTCTCCAGACGGTAAAGCTAAACAAACGTTATGCCGAAAATACCCTGTCCTTTTATTAGGATCAGCAGACTTTAACAAACCTAAATAATGCGCATACAACTCTTCATCTGTAAGTTTTCTCCCCCTATGACGACGAATATACGCGCCCGGCTGTTCATCAACAAAATCTAAAAACAGTTCATCATCAATACCTAACGCAACTATTCCATACTGTTCCATGTAAGCTCTAGCTTTTAGCTCAGCATTATCTCTTCCATCACTCCCTTCAACAACATTAAGCTTAGGCTTTTGTACAGTTTCTATATCATAAAGAAATTTAGCATACCTTTCAAACTTAGCTTGATTAGAAGTAGCTATTACTAACATTCTGCCCAACCTTACTCCTAAAATACTCTATAGTATTTCTCAACCCTTCCTCTCTAGAAACTAAAGGTTGCCAACCTAACTTCTCTTTAGCCAAAGTAATATCTGGCTGCCTCCTAACGGGGTCATCTAACGGTAAAGGTTTAAACACAATCTGTGAAGAACTTCCTGTCAACCTAATGATCTCTTCAGCCAACTGTTTGATAGTAATCTCATGCGGATTTCCTAAGTTCACTGGCCCAACATAATCTTGGTTCATCATCTTATACATTCCTTCAATCAAATCACTAACATAACAAAAGCTTCTAGTTTGATTTCCGTCACCGTACATAGTAATCGGCTCATTCTTCAAAGCTTGTATAATAAAGTTAGAAACAACCCTTCCATCATTCATCATCATCCTTGGTCCATACGTGTTAAAAATTCTAATTACTCTTATATCCACTTTATTACTTCTATGATAATCAAACATTAAAGTTTCCGCCACTCTTTTTCCTTCATCGTAACAGCTTCTAACCCCTATCGGATTAACGTAACCCCAGTACGACTCTTTCTGCGGATGCTCTTGCGGATTTCCGTACACTTCTGAAGTAGACGCTTGCAAAATCTTTGCACCAGTCCTTTTTGCAATACCCAACATATTGGTTACGCCCAACACTGAGGTTTTCACTGTTTTGATCGGATTATACTGATAATGCGGTGGCGACGCCGGACACGCAAGATTATATATTTCATCACACTCAATGAACAACGGCCTCGTAATATCATGCCTTATGAATTCAAATTGCTTATTATTCATTAGATGCAGAATATTTTCTTTACTCCCTGTGAAAAGATTATCCACGCATATAACATGATACCCTTTGTTTAAAAGAAACTCACACAAGTGCGACCCCAGGAATCCCGACCCTCCAGTTACTAGAACTGTTTTCATAATACTCTTTTTTCCTTTCTTCTATATAAGTTTTCGGTATAACAACTTTTATAAAACTCAAGATTTCTAGTATGGATTACGCAGGCGTGGCCAAGTGGTAAGGCACGAGGTTGCAGCCCTCGGATCCCAGGTTCAAATCCTGGCGCCTGCTTATTCTTCATCAAAATCATACTATTAAAACTTATACATATCTAAAATTAACTTCACTCTCAACCGTATTTCTCAACAAACTGCAAAATCTCTCTTACTTTTCGCTGATTAAGCGATACATGCTCACCACTCCCTTTCCCAGTCTTCTTTGATTTGATAATGATCCATTCATCATTCTTCAATTCCTTTAGCACACGCTCCACAACCTTTTTTCTTTTATGTGTATTCCTCAGATGATCGGGGATAGCTTTGATGACAAAGTCTAAGGGCATATGCTTTCCTCCCCATACATTCGCGTTCGTAAGCTTCTTTAGGATTCGTTTCTTGATGACAATCTCCTGGTTCATGTGGCAAAGAAGGGCTATCTTGTTAATAATTCTTTCCTTCTCCAGAAGAACATTGATGTACATTTACGAAAGGTTTAAATAAGATAAAATTCATACAATAGGCTATGAAAACAGAGTCCATATTCTTGGATCATGTAGGGGATAGCCCACAGATGCGCATCCTTCAACACCTAATAGAAGGTAGAGACTGGGATTACACGTTCACTGATCTGCTCAACGCAAACGTTAGTTGGGGGACGCTCCATCGTATTATGCCGAAGCTTGTAGCATTAGGGCTTGTGGTCAAGACACGAAAGATTGGCCGTGCAACTCTCTATCAAATCAATAAGGATAACGATGCAGCGCGACGCTTACTAGAGTTATATGATGCGCTGATCTTACAGGCTTTGCGAGCTAAAGCGGAAGAGTTGGAGATGGCTGCAATTGCATAGACCTGACATATACCTCATGGAAGCCGAGACTGCTTCATCAAGCAACTGAAGAATACTTTACTCAAGAACAGATGGAAGTCCCTGCTTAAACGTGGAAAGATGAAACCTAAAGAAAATATTCTAACAATGCTTATTTCTGAAGAAGTATTAAACAAAGACTGGAATAATGAAGCTGATGAGAGGTGGAACTCTACCCAATCTCAACATGATCTCTTATGTTAACATTCTGGTACCCAACACCTTCATTAGAAACATGATACAATCCACACATTAAACTACTTACACACCCACTGTTCCAGAACAAATCATTAACATACTTTGCCTCATCAACTGGCGTACCACTAAACGTGTGCGCTTTATGACTACCACCATGAAAATGTCCAAACACACCTTTTCTAACACCTAGTCTATCTAATAATTGTCTAAATCCAAGGTTTCCACAATTCTCTTTTTTAACAGTCAACCCAGCTTGTCCTGCAAGCCTCTGAATATTTCTATCATTAACAGGAATATTTCTTCTCCTCAACTCTCCAGCTAGTGCTACAATAGGAACAATACCTCTTCCATCTGTCGCAAAGTGTGAATAATCAATTCCACTCTCTTTATTGTTAAACCTTGGCGGCTCATGACAAACTACAACAGCTTTGCTCGGATTTCTAACATGCCTCTCCAGATCATTAATATTCTGATAATGCGCTCTCACAAAATCTTCACCTCTACTCAACTTCTCTTGCATAACATCTTCTCTAAAAGGCATACACACTTCACCAAAAAATAAATATTCCCCCGTTGGTATTTCACTACCTAACCTATAACCACTATTCCCTGTCAAAGTGAACGACCCAGGAAGGAATATCAAATCATGACCATCAACGGTTACAACCGGCTCATCTCTACTATTAACCAAGTTTCCATACCTATTACCAAGAACTGCCATCGGCGTTTCAAAAGAATCAACCGACTCATGACTTCCTGTATTAACATACGTTCTCAATCCTTTTTTACCAGCAACTTCTAAAACTCTCGCCACTCTTTCTTGACTTTCATGAACAGTGCTAGCTAAGTCTGCAATATCTCCATTTAGAACGAAAGCTTCCGCACCTAAATGTTTTAAAACGTCAAGAGTAATATCTACTAGTGCAGGATCTGCATTATGAATGTCTGTAAGGAATCCAATTCTCATTTTATTCGACGACTATAGGTTCAGTTGTATGTAATAGTATATCTGCTAACGCTTCAGGATCACTTCTCGCTCCTTGCGAATAGTCTTTTGCAGTCATACCATTACCTTCAAAGCACAGGTCAACTACAGTCCTACCTTGCCTTAGAGTAAACCTATTATCGACCCAAGTAGCACAGTAATCCATTTCTCCTGGTACTGCTAATAATTCAATACCTTTATCAGAGTTAACTTCTGCAAGTAACGAACCTTTGCCTACATAAATAATGTCTCTAGTTTCTGGATCTCTTTCCCATTGACCTGCTTCCAAATAATCCACCGGTATAACTAATTGCCCTTGTCCTAAAGCATACAAATCTTGAATAGCTTTAGTTCTTGGTCCTGTTGGATTTAAACCATTCTCATCTTCTGCAAACGTACCTTCTACTAAAATATCGATATCTCTATACGTTCTCGGCCTACCTTTTCTAGCATTTTCTACAACAGAACCTCTGATTTCAAACGGCAAACCTCTTGCGTACAAAAAATCACAAATTTTACTTACTAATTCTAGATCTTTACCTTTGAATAGACTTTTATCTAACGGGTACGGCTTAGCTCTTTCTTCAACATCTGGTCTTGCTTTTGCTATCATTCTTCTTCCTCAAACAATGGTTTGTGAACTTCTTCAGTTCTTGGTTTATACTCTATTCCTATTGGCTCTTCTACTTCTGTTGCCGCTAAATAGCTAGCCAGTCCTAAAGTTGCTAAGGTTGGTACAACTATCATTCCTGTTAGTAAAGGATCAAATCCTCTCTCTTCAGTATGTTTAGTTATCATGTTTGTTCCTCAATGTATTCTGCTAGATGTGGATGATTTCTCACGATACCTGCTACGAAAGCATCAACTTCTTGATCACCAATAAACAAAGTGGTAACTCCTTTACTTAATAAATTTCCAACATCTCTTATGTTATTTGGATCATTACCTTGGGTCATATTTTCTAACCGTCCTTCGACAGCTCCCATGTACAACGCTCTCAATGCATCAGTTGTAAAATGCTCGTTAACAAGTATTCTTCTCATTTGTTCAGAAGTCCCTGAATTTGATTTCAGAACACTTATTACAACATCACGCCCTTCATTTCCAAGAACTTTTATTTCTTTTGCGTATTCTGAACCCTTATGCATATGTGAACCTGCTTCATACCATCCACCCAGGCCTTGTCTAGCAGTGATCAACCTCTCAGCGATAGTCCTTTTCAAGTGTGCTGCTGGATTCATACTATCTTCTTGATCTTTGGTGGTCACTACATGTACTTCAAGAGTATTTCCCACTTTACTATTTGCTCTGTAAGTCATTCCATGTTGGCAATGTGTAGTTGCCCTACCTGCAGCTGCATCTCTAATAAAGCTCAGAACTTCACCATAACTAATTTCTTCAAAACTATCATTAATTCCTCTCGCAAGTTCAGCTAGACTTTGTTCATCTTCACCAACATCTGCAAGCCTAAAATTATACCTTTGCAAATAAGCTTCGGCAACATCTCTAACCGTTGCATCTAACCCTTCTTGAACCGTATCCAATCTCTCACTATTCCTTGTTCCAGCTTCTTCAACAGTATCTATACGTTCATCGACTCCTTCAAAACGTGCAGTAACTCTTTCAGAATATTTCTTAGATCTTCTATCTAAACTTCTATAAGCTTGCCTTGCTTGGTCTCTATACTGTGTTAATTTTCCTTCAACACCCAAAATTCTTTCATCTATTGCGCCTTTCATGTTACTTAAGCTGCCAGAAACATGTTGTCTTACCCAATCTTTTGATATGAACATTTTTGTTAAACTCCTTACTTATTTGGCCGAACTTCTACTATATAAACTTTTCTATTTTGTGGCTCCTGGCAAGTA
>CAYTFL010000004.1:0-13088 GCA_964437105.1 Candidatus Woesearchaeota archaeon
GAATAAAACTCAACCCCAACTCTACTGAAGATAACGGAAAGAACAAAGGTTTAGGAGAAAATATTGCATCCAACAACAAATGAGTAGTATACCCTGCACTTGTAACTAAAAATATGTGCGCAGCTTTCTTATACTTCCATAACGCAACACCAACTAACAACAATAAAAGAGGTATAAAAAGACTGTGCGTATACGTAGCATGAACAGCGGTCGTATCAATTGAGGTAAACAACTCTAACACCCAATAAACGATATAATCAATATCTGGTAACAACCCTGCAACTCCTCCAATCAATACTAGGTACAATGGAAAATCTTTCTTCTTTAACACAAACTTTCTAAACAAATCTATCAGAACAATTGAAACTATTACATGCGTCACTGCGAAAGGCATAACAACTCCATAACAAACAAAATATAAAAACCTATCTCTTTCCCATCGTCAACAACTGCGGCTTACTCAGAAAAGCTTCTTTCTTCACCTCATCGACCAGATAAAACACTTGCTGCTTATCAATCGAATACATCTCTTCTAACTTATCCAGATAATCTTCCATCTCTTTCATCTGTTTAAACACCAATTCTACCATAAAGTCAAACCCATTGTTCACTTTATACAACTCATTCATGAAAGGACTATGGATCAAGTGATCTCTCAACTTCTTTTTCTGATCTTTCTTAACTTTCAACAACACTCTCGCCCTTGCTCCATAGCCCAACATGGTAAAATCTATCAACGCCGTATGCTTAGTCACCACACCTCTCCTATAACTTTTCATTCTCTCATGCAACGTTGAAACCGGAATATTTGTACGCTTACTCATCTTAGTCAAAGTCATCCTACTATCCTCCCTCAGGTTAGCGATTATGACATCATCGTATGTTTTCATTGGCAACCACCTCACTATACTATATGTTGGAGAACCTATTTAGGCCTAATCCCTAGAAATTATGTACTGTACAAGGTATGGGAAAACTATATATATGGGCACAAAATAGCCTTTTTTGGGGTAAAACCTGGCACAGTCCCTGGTGAGGCTGTGCTACAATCTCTTTAGATGGCTCAAAACGGCCGAATTTAGGGGGTTCAGACAAATAGAAACCTTTAAATAGGAGTTGTCCCTCATTAATAACAACAAAAGAGAGGTAAACCTCTAGGAAAACAAAATGGCAGAAAACGAAGCACCGGAACCATCAAAATATGAAAAACTTACTCAAAGAATTTTAGAAGAAACAGGAGAGCATAAATCAGCATTAGAAGATGCTATCACTCACGCTTGGTCTGCTCACACTAAAGCAAATTCTGACAATCATGGTGAAGGCCTTGGTGAAGAACTTTACAAAACTGCAGATGCTTATGTAAGAGGAGCTTTATTAGGCATTGAAGGTGATTTACCAGGTAACGATAATCTTCAAGGTTTAATTGAAGGTATAATCGAGAATACCATTGGTATTGACCGTAGTGAACTTATTGACATGTACAAAAATGAAAAGACTGTAAATGTAAAAGACCTCGGTTCAGCTTTAGAAAAAATGGATGAGAGTGTAGGTAAGTTTGTACAGGGTGTACACAGTAGAAAAGCTAAGAGCTTCCTTGATGAAGACTTAAGCGGTTTCCAAGATTACATTGTTGAACTTGCTCAGAAGGTGGGTCTAACAGAAGTAACTAAGGATAGAATGCCAACCGAGAAGGAGACAATGGCTATGTACCAAACTGTTGTTAGCTTGTACGGGAATCATAAAAAGTCTAAAGATCAGGTTGAAGCTTTAAACAAAGGCATTGCTAATTACGGGTCTAACTAACCCCTTACTTTTTTTTCTTTCTAATAAACAAATCCATTTCTTTGACAAACTTTTCAGCCTTTTTACGATAACGTTCATACTCTTGTCCAGACAATCTTCGCTTCTTTCTTGAAGTAATATCTTTAAACAGCTTGTACAAATCTTCCATCGTTTTAACTGACGTCGCAGAAATTTTCTTATCTTTAATCAGAGTTTTTCTCATAATTCCTGCCACATGTTCAGGACTCGGCGGAACTTCTCCATAGTGCATTAAGGCTGCATGCGCTGAATCGATCACTGCCCA
This sequence comes from Candidatus Woesearchaeota archaeon, assembly GCA_964437105.1. Taxonomy (GTDB): domain Archaea; phylum Nanobdellota; class Nanobdellia; order SCGC-AAA011-G17; family GW2011-AR17; genus CAYTFL01. The sequence goes on from CAYTFL010000004.1 coordinate 2,087, forward strand.
ATATAGGTCCATCCCTGCGCTCAGCATATGATCCTCTGCCCTTGCAAGACTTCTTGGCGCCATTGCAAAGTATGTAGAGATAGACTCTGGCGTTGGCCTAATCCTTCCTTGATCTAACAACAATTGTAACGGGTCAAAAAATCCTGTGTCAATAAGCGCTATTCCATACCTTAATATGTTTGTAGCAACTGGATCACCGGCTCTAACATACTCCCAGAAGCTACTGAACTTCATAGACTGCACGTGCAACTTTTCTTTGTTAGTATCTGCAATAATTTTCTGCGCAATAATTCTATACGTTTGCACAACATCTTCTGTGAACTGTATTCTTACGTCATCTAGGATAACTAGTATATCGATATCTTTTGGACTCTTCCTTCCTTTGCTAGCGCTACCAAATACTATGACTGCTTTTGTAAACTCGCCAAACTCTTTATACAATCTGTTAGCGAACGTTTTCGCAATCTCAAAATCTTCTTGTGGAAACTGTTTTTGCACATCACGTGCACCTCTTCTTTTTACTTGAAACTTCATTTTTTTATTCTATTGGCGCATCTGAGTAGCTCCACATTTGCCAATCCTTACCTAACGCTGTAGCATACCTTCCTACCGGCGTTATTGGGGAACTACCTCTGCCAAAATACCCTCCTTGTATATCGGACCACTGAGGCCCTGCAACACCTTCAACTCTGTATATTGGTGACTGCGCAAGATTTGCCCACGCTGCTAAGTGAGCACCTGATGGTTCATCAGGCCCTTGCGCTCCCCACTCAACAATAATATCTCCTTCATACTTTTTATCTTTAAGCAACTTCATAAAATCTTTCATTGGCGCATTACCTTTGCCAACGCTAAGATGTTCATCATAGTAACCGAAATTGTCAGATAAATGTACATGCCCCAGCACATCATCTTTCTGCAACTCTTTCACTTTACCCATCAACCACTTATCAAACTTTTTCTTATTCTCATCTGGTGAAAGGTTCGGATCTTCTTCAAAATACTTGGCCCAAGTGTTAGCGTGCCCTATGTCAAACGTTGCTTTAATATGGCTCTTAGCAACCTTCTTAGCTTCACCTTTATCCATCCCTTTCTTTTCAACTAACATCTTCACCATAGCTTTCCTTGACTCAATAACAATATTTTTTAGGTCGTCAGGGTGCGAACCATAACCCCATTCTGCCATCATATTTTCTGGCGCGATAAACATATCTTTCCCTAAAGGATTCCCTTTTTTTCTTCTATCTTCTTCTATATTATACGCATACATTGCAGCTTTAGCGAACGTATCAGCCGACCTTTCCACTCCAACCTTTTCAATGGTATCTAAATTCCTATACAACCTTTCCAAATCTCTCTTATGCCTTTCAAACCCTACATAACCTTCTCTCAACCCTACAGCTTCTTCCTGCAGCTGTTTAGAAACTTCTTTAAGAATCTCGCTAGGTTTTTTATCTTCCATATCAAATGCTGCTAATTCTTTATATTGGTCTGCTAAAGCTTGTTTCCAGTAATCCATTTTTTGTTCACTTGCACCTTTCTCTAGCCTCTGCCACTTACTTATTTCTTCTTTAAACGTCTTAGCTTTATCCATCATTTTGTGATACTCTCTTAGATACTGCAACCTTCTCGGCTCTTCCATCTGCAACTTTTGAAACTCTTCCCTTAACCTAAATTCTTTCTCCGGATTCAGTTGCTCATTAGAGTGGCATTCATTCCACTTATCAATCTCTTTCTTAATATCATCAAACCTAACTTCCTTAACACTAACTTGACCCTTATCATCAAACACTGGCACACGTTTATCAACTTCTCTAGGATCTTGAATAACTTTCCCATCAATATCTACAAACTCCCCTTTATCATTCTTCTGCCACTCAGGCAAATGTAAGATCTTAGACTTTTGCACAGGAATTACTCCTCCACTCTCCCTTTCAACCAGGTATACTGTCTCTTCTCCCTTTTTTTCTCCCATATCAAACCTTTCATCTTTCACAACTCTCGGAAATTCATTCGTGTGTACAACAATAGCTCCACCTTCAGCAGTGTCAGCTGCAAATTCTATAGTACGTTTAATCTCTTGCAAAGTTTGATTCTTAGCCTTATCATCAAACCCTCTCTCTCCCCATCCCGAAACTCCGGATATTTGTACAGTTGCGTGTGTACTTAGTGTAACATCATTCAACTTCGCTAACTGCCTAACTTCTTCCCTCTTCACTTTATCAAACATTTCTGGAGTAGTTTGCGTCCCACTCAAATTACCTTTATCTTTTCCAGAGAAACCAATCTCTACATGCGACGCTCCCATTGCTAACTCACTTTTCAAACCTTGTATAACATCTCCCCACTTTGCACTAGAACCAAACTGTCTCGTACTAAAGTCCATACTATTATCTTTATCCATCGCATGCATATAATTCGTCTTACCAAAATCTACCATATAAATAATTATGAGTCAAGAATGTTTATAAAGTTTCCTAGAAAGGTTTTACAATCTTTATGATGAAGGTCATAATTTCTCTAATGCTTCTTTTGTCATGATGTATATGATATTATTCCTCCAATCTCTAATTCTTCTCATCTGTTCAAGTTTCAACAATGCCTCTTCCTTTGTCAGTATTCTAGCATTAGTTAAAACAAAGAGAAAATAAGTACTAAACTCTATTGTTATCTTTGATGCTGCATGTCTTGCTAGTTTAATATCATCTGTTATCAAAGGAATTTTATGAGTGAAAGCAAGAGTAAACACTTTATTATCTGTTAAACTAACGAAAGGTAATGGGTTTGTTACATCTGATTCTTCTATGTAAAACTTTTCTTTTTTCTGCAGAACTAGTTCAGCGATACTACTAAGGAGATCATCGTGGACAGCAAAATCAGCAAGCTCATTGATCACAAGCGGTGACGTAATTATATGGAATTTCTCAACAACTAAATTAAGAATCTCAGCACTCTCCAAGCTAAGAAATGCTGAGGTGTCAACGACGAAGCTTTCTTTTAAGCTTTTTTCCATGTTCAGCACCCTTTTGAGCAGATTTAATGGCCGTTTTTTTGATAAACTCCATCTCATCAGCAATTTCTTTCCCAGTGAGCTTTTCTAGATCTTTTTTACTGATCATCCCTTTTGCGTAAAGTGTGCTGAGTTCCATCAGAAGTCTATTTTTTTCTTTATGTGTTTCTTCAGCAAGCTTTGTCTTTATCCACTCTGATTTATTGACATGCAATAAGTTTGATACGACCTCTAAATCTTGAGCTAATTCTTTGGAGACTCGGATATTCATTTGTTGCGTTTCCATCGTATAGCAAATAATAGCATTTGATATTTAAATAGTTTGTGGTTTTGCCTTAATATTTCTTCATAAAAGTAGATTTGATCAGTAACTATTGCAACAAAAATTCCAAATGTGGAGCCAGTTTATCACCTGTAAGTATTAAGTTCTTATATACATTTCCCTAGAAAGACAATAAGCCATTAGTTTTCTTAAACACGTCATATACTACCCACGCCATTTTACTAGCTTTTTTCTCTAAACTCTTTTTTTCTTTCTCTCTTTCTTTAGCTTCAGCTTTACTAAACTCTTTTTTCTTTTTATCTTTCTTCTTACTATCTGGCCAAAACATTCCAAACGATTCAACAAATGAAGTTATTGGGTTAGTATACTCTATCTCTTCCTTCTCTTCTTCTTTCTTTTTCGGCCCATGCTCAGCTTCTTCAAGGTACGCTTCAACATCGTCACCTATGCTACCCAACATTGTTTCTATATCTCCAATCATGTCACCATATTCAACACCAGAAATTCCTTTAACAATCTCTTTGTCCGTATGCCTACTATAATACTTAATATCTTCTTTCGTCGCTACATACGGTTCAATACTGATCTGTATATGTCCTGAATGTTGCACTTGCCTCTGCCCTTGTCCTGCAAAGATCAAATCTGGCCTTGTAACAACTTTTAGCCTTATTAGTAAACAAGCGCTGTAAGGTGGATTATCTTCATCCCCCACTTTACCTTCTCCCATAATTGCTAACAACTCTAACTCTAGCTTACTCGTTTCAAACGATCCAACCATTTCGTGTGCTGACGTATCACCTTTCATCTGCAACGCTTTCAACGCTGTCAGGTAAGGTTTTAGCCAAGAAGTATATAGTTTGATAACGTTATAATGTTGTTTCAAAGCTTTAATCCTAAACTTTCTCGTATGCTGCATCTCTTTCCATGTAGTTTGCTTCCACGTATAATACTGTGTCAACTTTTTATCTAATACATCTCTAACCTTTTTATTGAACGCTTTCTCCTTTTCCATTGCATTAAGAATCTTTACCAACCTCTTCTTCTGCTCTTCTGGCGTCTTCCCATGCGGAGTTATTCCAAAAAACAAATCAGGAAGAGTTACAAACCCTAGCTTTGTTGATAAACTATAGACTGAGTTAGGGTTCTGCATACCTTGCTCCACCATTTCGATCCAAGTTGACTTCAACGTAACTTCATTCTGTCGCGCACCATCATCACCTTTCGGCTTACCTAAACTTTCTCTATAATATTCCATCCGTTCATCCATCATACGAATTTCTCTCACCATTGGGAAGATAGTTTTAGTTAACTGCCCAATCTGTGTAAGGTAAGTAGAAATCTGTTGCTGCATCGCGCTAGTCTTACTACCTACTTGTCCATGAAAACTGCTGCTAACTGATGCATCGAACACATCTTTCAATTTTAACAATTTCTTTGCAGGCGCTCCAAAGCTAGTAGATTTGTGCGCAGTTAAAAACTTCTGAAACCAAAAGTAATATTTTTCAACGGAATCGCCCATATTGTCTAAAGAAATTCTTAAAGCCCCATCTCCATTATCTGGGTCTAGAGAATTCCTATGCAGAAAAGGATTATTATTTTCTTGATCTTTCTTTTTTCTCTCTTCCTTCTCTTCTTCAGTTTCCTCTTTTTCTACTGCAAATAAACCTTGTATAGTACTCTTGGCCATCACTTTTTCTTATGGCTCTTAGATTTATAAACTTTCTCCTGAAAAATTTTCAGGTTTTTTCAAGAAACGCTTTTAAAGTTTACAATTTATATGGTACTTATGCAAAAAGATCCTTTATCTATAGTAATGTTAACATTGTTTATAGTTGTGTTAATTTGGTTTATCAAAATGGTCTTTTGGGGATGAACATGAACTTCAGAAAAATTTTTTACTGGCTACTCACTTTGTTTGGTATATACGTTATCTTTGAGATCGTTCGGACCATTCTTGGTGGTAGTTTAAGCTTTGAACAATTAGTCATTGCAATATTGGTCTTAATTATGGGGTTAATTTACAAAATAAGTACTCAATTATCAGATCTTAACTCAAAAATTTCTGGACACATTGGTTGGCACAAGGGTCAGGATGCTAAGTAGATTTCTCTTCCTTCCACAGTGCATACAGTAAAAGAATTACAGCTATTGTGTTAAAACTGTCTGCAAGGTTAAAAACTGGCCAAGGTCCTACTGCGATAAAATCTCTTACGTATCCAAACATGATTCTATCAAACAAGTTACCAACAATTCCTGCACACAACAGTGCCCACGCGACTTTATACTCTCTAAAATACTTCCAAACTATTACTAACGCCGCCAAAGCTACAATAATGAATAAAGAGTTATACCCTTGAAACAACCCGAAAGCAACCCCTGTATTCTCTACATAAGTAAAAGAGAAAAATGAAGTAACTTCTATCGTTTTACTTTGGAAATAAAACTTAGTAACTTGATCTAAAATAACTAACAAAATTGATATTAAAATGTACTTTCTCATCTGTATAATATCATAAACGCTTTAAGCTCATCATATAACTTATGCGCTTCCGCATACAACTCTCCTTTTTGTGCACCAATTCTATCATTTATCAACATTTCATACACTTTCGCTTGCACATTTCCGAACGCTTTACCTTTCCACACATCGACATTCTTCTTAATTTTTGCTCCACTACGGAACTCAATCCCTCCTTTATGTCTCTTAACTTTCTTACCTCCATCTAAAGCAACTTCAACTTTGCTAGTATCTGCTGCCATGTTTAGGTCAATAACAAAATTGGTATAGTCATCCACTTTTTTTTCTGCTGTCCACAACAACTCTATTCTTTCCGCTCCTCCTCCGAAGACAATCTTCTTATATTCCAATTCTTTCCAAGAATATCCATGGTGTTCAAACCATAAATGCAACTCAAAGTATAGATCTTCAAGGTTAAAAGTACCTTTGGATTTTATCTTATAACCCATAGGGACAATAGTAATTTCATCATCAACCATAGTAATCTCTTCCGCACCCATAACTTGTCAATGGTTTAAGAAGTTAATAAAGGTTTTTGTAGAGTTAACAAATACACAATCTTTTTAAACTCCTTCACTTCTCAAACTAATTTAATGTTATCAAAGTTAGAGTTGCGCAGACAACTCCTCCATATGTCGTTTGGGATTCTTCTTGTCACACTGCTCTATTTTGGCATATTCGGCATTTACCATATGCTTGCTATCTTAATCTCGGGAGTAATTCTATCTAAGTTATGCGCAAAGTATAGAATACCTATAGCTTCCTGGGTAATGGACAGGTTTGAAAGGGATGAATTCCGCTACACTTTACCTGGAAAAGGGCCAATTTTATTCATGATTGGTTCAACTATAGTACTTTACTTATTCCCGTTAAAGATCGCTTTAGCTGCCATGATGATTTTATCTGTTGGTGACGCAGTTTCACACATCTTTGGTAAACTCCTCTCTCGTAGGACTTACAAATACCTTAAATCTGTTGAAGGCACTCTTGTTGCCATGGTCTTTTCATTCTTCGGCGCACTGATCTTTGTAAACTTTGCCGCTGCCTTAGTAGGAAGCATTTTAACAATGATGTTTGAAAGCATTGAGTTCGGTGTTGATGACAATCTTTTCATTCCAATAGTTGCAGCCGTCGTTATGAGTATATTCTAGAACTAAGATAAGCTTAAATTAAAGTAAGGTTATATCCTTTATATGATTATCTTAGACATAGAAACTACTGGTGTTAACCCTGAAAAGCATGCAATCGTTAGCGTCGGCGCAGTTGACTTCCTTAACCCTTCAAGAACATTTTATGAAGAATGCAAAATCTGGGACGGTGCAGAGATTCATGAACGTGCTTTAGAAGTAAACGGTTTTACAAGAGAAGAAATAACTGATGAAAAAAAGCAACCTTTACGCGAAGTTATGAAGAAATTTATCCTTTGGGCAGAACAGTGTGAAGATAAGACTATTGCTGGTCACAATCCTCACTTTGATAATAGTTTTATGAGGGCTTCCGCAGATAGAACTGGCTTTGTTTGGGCTTTTGCCTACAGAATAATTGACTTACACACTCTCTGTTACGCTCACTATATTAAACGCAACTTACAACCTCCTCGTTCAAAAGGAAGAACAGACATAAATATCGACGTTGTCCACAACTACGTAGGTTTGCCTGATGAACCAAAACCTCACAACGCTTTAACTGGCGCAAAAATGGAAGCTGAAGCTTTTTCTAGGTTATTGTCTGGAAAAAATCTATTGATAGAATTTTCTCACCACCCTATTCCTACATACCTCCAAAATCCTTGAACAGATATATCTTTTTACATAAAATCTTATAAATTACGTTTCAATATTCCTCCATATGGAAAAAGTTGAATTCCGCGACCCTGTTCGCGAAGGATTTTATGGCGGATTAGGACTTTTAATGTCTGGCCTTTTAACAGCGTTAATCGTCGTAATCTTGTACCTATTCTACCTTACTTTTCTAATATAGTCGCCTCTTTATGTGACTGAGAGAGTGGGGAGATCTTTAAGCGGCAGTTACGTATTTTTTTCTTTAAAAACTGTGCTTGTTTTTTTACATTTTTTTTATCATATACAATATTTTCAAATTTAGTACATTTCTTTGGAACTAATGGATTAACCGACAAATACAACTCTCCATCAAATCTTTCCTTCATTTCATTAACGAAAGCAATCATTTCCTCTAAATCTTTTTCACTCATGCCTGGCAAACCTATCAGAAGGTACAGTTTTAACTTTCTTATTCCAACTTTATTACATCGCTCTACAAAATTAAAATACTCTTCATCTTTTACCTTCTTATTCAGTTCAAACCTTAACTGTTCACCACACTCTGGCGCGATTGTTAACGATTCTTGTCCTGCTTCATGTATCAACTTCAAAGTTTCTTCACTCATACTATCTGCTTTAACTGACGGCACAGTAACTCTAACTTTTTTGCTAATCAAATACTTCAGGATTTCATTCCTTTTTGGGTGCACAAACGACGGCGCATAGATAACAACTTTATCTACATTATTAACTTTTAACCCTTCATCAATTATCTTTTTTATCTTCTCAAGGCTCCTAAACTTAACTTTTCCATTGTAAAACGCAGGTATTGCACAGAAAGAACAATTGTATGGGCAACCTCTTTCTATTTCCAGCATAAAACATTTACCAAACACATAATCTTTAGAAACATTGTCTGGAAAAGGTTGTACTAATGGATAAGCGACTTCGTCTAAATCGATTGAAGCAAAACTTTTCTTACCTCCCTTAACATAAACACCTGGAAGATCTTCAACTTTCTCAATATTACCTTCTTCATACAAATCCAGGATTTTATCTAAAACTGCTTCAACATCACCCAAAATAACAAAATCAAAATGTTTGGCAACTTCCTCAGTATACGTATGAACTACTGGCCCTCCGGCAAAAGTTATTCCTTCCTTGGGTTTCATTGCCAAAGCTTTCTCAAGATCTGGTTCATATTGCAACGTAAATCCTACTAACGGCGCAGTAACTTTTCCTTTATCCAAAAACACTCTTTCACAGTACCAATCTTTACGATTATTCACAGTATTATAAACAATTAACGGCCCTAGGGCATACACTCCACCGTATTGTTTGTTCGAAAACACAATATCTATGCGATATTTGGGATTTTTATATGAAAACATAAAGAAAATAACAAAAATAACAGTATTTAAGGCTTATCCTAGGTAATCGACTGCCTTTTTATCAGTTTTTTTAGCAGTTTGCTTCATTCCTTCTACATACCCTTTCAACTTCTTCTCAAAATCTTCAGCAGCTTGCTCTAAAGGTTTGTAATCAACTTTCAAGTCTAAATACTGGTCAAGCAACTCAATAATCTTTGCAGCAGACCTACTATCTGGTAATTTTGACTGAGTTTCTACAAAGATTCCTGTTGTATTCATCTTATGCTCTTTCATTAACAAAGCTGCAGTCACTCCCATAACAATCCCTTCTTTTAATGGATTCGCTTGAACTTTTGCAAACTTTTTTACCAAAGCTGGGCTATTACTGAAGTAATATGCTTTAGACTCTTTAGTCTGTCCCATGATTCCTTCAAGACTAATAATCTCTTTAGCTTTCAACATTTGATACAACTGCAAAAGTGCTTCAGAGATTTCCCATTCCAACCCTCTTATGTCTGTTAACGCGTGAACAATTACAAGATTTTTACTTTTCACATAATAGATCTCCAAAGGTTGCACAACTTTCGAATCATGTATTGCAATCATGGGCATAATTTGATGAGAACTTATCTTACCAATTGGTTTAGCTTTCAAATGTTTAATCAAATATTCCGTCGATATTGTTCCAATCAAACCAAGACCTGGAAAACCTTCGATGATAATTGGATTTTTTGGTTTCGTTGTTAACTTTATTTCCATAACACTTCAACAGCTAACAAACTTAATAAACTTTTTGTCTAAACTTTACAGAAACGCTTAAATATAAACTAAGTATAATAAAGAACAGAGGTTTTCAATATGAAAAATTTTATTCTTTACAACAGCATTACTTACACTCGTTTTAATGTACGGTGTATCAGCACAATGTTCCGCTTGGACGGTTGAGCAAAACTGCATTGATGCTGGCTGTACATGGGACGGCTCTGCTTGTATGAGCAGTTCTAGCTATTACTGTGGTGACGGAAGTTGTGACTCTGGCGAAGACTCTTCTAACTGTCCTTCTGACTGTGGTTCAAGTTCTTATTGTGGTGACGGTGTTTGTGATTCTGGTGAAGATTCTTCTTGGTGCTCTTCTGATTGTCTAAGTTCTTATTGTGGTGATTACGTTTGTGATACTGATGAAACTTCTTCAAGTTGCCCTTCTGACTGTTCCTCTAGTACTGATGTTTGTGGCGACGGTATATGTAGTAGCACTGAATCTTGTAGCAGCTGCCCTTCTGACTGTAGCGGTACTAGTTGCGATGGTACTAGTTCATCCTCTTGTTATGAATGGCCTACCGAATCCGATTGTTTAGCTGCATCTTGTATATGGTACGACTCAAGCCATAGTGATGGCCCTCACTGTGACGATTCTGCTCATGGAAGTAGTACTGGTAGCGGATACTATGCTCCTTCATACAGCTGTTCTTACTCTGATTACTGGTACTGTTATACCGAAACTGATTGTACAGGTGTAGGCGCAACTTGGTGTGGTACTTGGTGTACTACTGGAGATTGTCCAACCTGTTCATCCTCTGAATATTGGAATTGTTATAGCGAATCGGATTGTACTGGTGCTGGCGCAGAATGGTGTGGTTCATGGTGTAGTAGCGAATGTCCAACCTGTTCAGCCTCTGAAGTTTGGAATTGTTACACCGAATCAGAATGTACTAGTTTTAACGGCTACTGGTGTGGTGAAGATACTGGTTATGGTTGGTGTTCATCAAGCTCATGTCCAACTTATGAATGTAATGCTGATGAAGTATGGAACTGTTATAGTGAATCTGAGTGTAGTGGTGCTGGAGGCTACTGGTGTAGTACATGGTGTCAAGATTATGCTTGTCCTGTCTGTACTTCCTCTGAATATTGGAACTGTTACTCAGAACCGGACTGTACTGGCGCAGGTGCAAACTGGTGTACCTCTGATGGTTCAAGCTGGGGCTGGTGTACTGATTATGATTGTCCAACTTATGAATGTTCTTCCAGTGAGGCTTGGTACTG
>CAYTFL010000005.1:0-12937 GCA_964437105.1 Candidatus Woesearchaeota archaeon
TGGATATTGACAAACGTTTGGAATTGATAAAGGAAGTTGGAGAAGAGATAATCAACGAAGAAGAATTAAAAGAACTTCTTAAGAAAAAAAAGAATCCTATAGCTTATGATGGCTTCGAACCTTCCGGCCGTATACATATCGCTCAAGGTCTTCTAAGAGCAATTAATGTTAATAAATTAACTAAAGCAGGTATTAAATTTAAGTTCTGGGTGGCCGATTGGTTTGCGTTAATGAATAACAAAATGGACGGTGATTTAGATAAGATCAGAACTGTTGGAGAATATTTTATTGAAGTTTGGAAAGCTTGCGGTATGGACTTAGATAATGTAGAATCTCTATGGGCATCTGAGCATATGAATCAAGAGTATTGGTTAACTGTATTAAGAATAGGTAGAATAAACACTGTTACCAGGATTACAAGGTGTGCACAAATCATGGGTAGGTCTGACAAAGAATCATTGAGTGCTGCACAGATATTTTACCCTTGTATGCAAGCCACTGACATTTTCCATCTAAATGTAGATATTTGTCAATTGGGTATGGACCAACGCAAGGTTAATGTACTAGCTAGGGAAATAGCTCCAAAGATAGAAAGGAAAAAACCTATTGCAATACATCACCATATGTTAATGGGTCTAACAAAACCACAAGACTTAGAGGCTACTGGGATAGATGCATCTATATCTAAAAAAATGTCTAAATCTAATCCAAACTCTGCAATTTTTATGACTGACTCTAAGGAGGAAATAACTAAGAAGTTCAAAAAAGCTTATTGTCCTGAAGCTGAGGAAGAAAATAATCCTGTATTGGAATACTACAAGTATATTATTTTTGAGTTAGTTGATGAAGTTACTATTGAAAGACCTGATAAGTACGGTGGGAACGCTAGTTACAAATCTTACAATGAATTAAAGAATGATTATATTGCCAAAAAGATTCATCCTGCTGACCTAAAAAGTACTGCAGCCAAACACATTGATCAACTGATTGAACCAGTGAGACAATATTTTAATAAGGATAAGAAGGCTAATGCTTTATTGAAAAAGGTTGAATCTTATCAAGTGACACGATAATTTTATAAAACTTCTCTAATTCTCCCAACTAATGATAATCAAGCTACCTTACACTGACGGCGAACACTCAGCCTGCGAAAAAGCTCCAGATGCTATCTTAGAGCAGCTTAAAACAATCTGGACAGTTAGACCACACTCAGTAAAATCTTGCACTTTAGACAATATTGAAAGTGCAAAGATTTACCTTGGCGGCGACCACACTATCACTTATCACACTGTAAAACACTTTGCAAAACAATATCCTAACTCAGCATTAATAGTCTTTGACGCCCACCCTGACGTTTTTCAAGCTTTTGACAAACCTTCTCACCAAGACTTTCTCAAGTTTATCGTTGAAGAAAACATTCTTCCTCCAGAGAACATCATCATAATTGGAATTAGAGCTCCCCACCCTAAAGAGATTGCTTATCTTAAAGGAAAGAATATACGTTACATTCCAGCTTGGAACATTCTAAGGATAGAATCAATCTGTGACGGCATAATGGAATTTCTACGCAACTTTGAAGCTTTTTACGTTTCTATTGACTTAGACGTCTTAGATCCTGCATACGCCCCAGGAGTTTCTTACATCGAACCTGGCGGTTTTACATCTAGAGAACTCTTTTACTTCTTACAACGATTTAAACGGCTACCTAACTTGAAATCAATAGATATTGTCGAACTTAACCCTGATAATGATGTTAACAACTTGACAGCCAAAACTGCTGCAAAGATAGTATCAGAATTCTTATAGAACAAAAACTTTAAATATTCCTTAGTTGTATAACTAACTAATGATTGATGGCGCAATTGTTGGAGATGAAAGAATTACTCGGAAGCCAACTAAAAAAAATATAGTTCGGAAAGGCATTACCAAGGCTGATATTTTTCTAATGTCTGCTTTAGGTACAGCTGCAACTCTATTCATCATGGTACTAGTCTATTTCTTTGTAATGAACGCAGGGAATATAGGAGATATGTTCGTAGAGACGTTTACTATTGAAGTCGGTGCTAATGAAGATACTGATGAAATAACTACAGAAGAAGCAACAGATACTGATGATACTGAGGAAGAAACTACTGAAGAAGAAACAGAGGATGATTCCGGGTGGATAGAAGAAGCTTCTGATGAAGAAGAAGAGACTGAAGAAGCTGAAGAAACTGAAGAAGCTGAAGAAGAGATAGATACTGAGTCTGAGGATGGAGAAGAGGAAGAAGAAGAGACTGAGGAAGAGGAAGAGTGCGAGACTACTGAGATAACTATTGATGCTGATGGTGAAACTTATTTTGATGGAAGGACTGTAAGTGTATCGTTAAGCGACGATTCAGCTGCCATGATCGACGTTGATGGCGAAAACAACCTACTTTCTGTTGATGAGATCTTTAATATAAACGGTATTGACGTTTGGTTAATGAGTTCTAGTACTGAAGAAGTAACTGTAAAATTATATTGTGAAGAAGAATCTTAGCAAAAAACTGATAAATAAACAGTGTTTTCTTTATCTATATGAGACTTTTCATAGCAATCAACCTACCTGCAGAAATTAAAGATTACTTATTTTCTTTACAAGGTAATGTGAAAGATGCTAAAATTTCTTGGGTTGCAAAGAAAAACTTACATTTAACATTGAAATTTTTAGGTGAAGTTAATGAAGGTCAACTTCCTATAATCAAAGAGAAGATAAAGATTCAATCTCATAAAATAGAGGCCAATCTAACAGATATTGGTTTCTTTCCTTCACAAAGGAACCCTCGAGTTATTTGGGTTGGTGTTGAACCTGAAGATCAGCTTATTCAGCTACAACAAAGGGTAGATGAACAATTACTTTCGCATTTCCATTCTGACCAATCATTTAAATCTCACATTACTCTTGGAAGAGTGAAAATGATAAGAAGGAATGAAAGTTTTTCTAAAACTCTTAAAGAATTAGAAATCAAAAAGTTAAACTTCACTATTGATTCTTTTCAACTCATGAAGTCTGAAATTCGTCGTGGAGGGTCTGTTTATGAGGTGTTAGAAAGTGTTACATTGTCCTAAGTGCGATAGCCAAAAAATTCAACAAGATCCATTTATGGGAATCTATTTTTGTCCATCATGCGGCTACAATGGTACTTTTGTAATAGATAAAGATAATAAAAAACTTTAAATATGAATTATGCTTGTCGATACTTTAATCGTGATAGATAACAAACAAGTTAACGGGAAGGATGAAAAGTGGATTGAGACAAAATCTCATCCTGACAATGAAAGTACAATTACTAAGAAAGATATTTTCTTTATGTCATTTTTAGGTTTTCTTTTTGCATCAATGATTCTAGCAGCAGTTTATGGCTTGGCTATCAATGCTACTAGTTTTGCAATCTTAGAATCTCCTGGGGAAGAAGAGGTGTCTGAATCAGAAGATGTTGTAGCAGAAGAAAATGTTGGCGGAATAGTGACAACAGAGACGACAGAGGAGGAAGAAGAAGTAGCAGAGGAAGAACCTGAAGAAGAAGTAGAGGAAGAAGAGGAAGAAGAAGAGTGTGAAGATGTTAAAGAAACTGTTGCTATCGGCACTTCAACTACATTCCAAGATAAAACCATTAAAGTTAAGTTAAGCAGCAGTTCTGCAGTCCAATTATCTGTTGGGGGAAAAACAGCTCTACTTTCCTTGGATGAAAAAGATGAAATAAATGGAATCGAAATCCTAGTTTTAAACGCTGACGATGAAGAAGCTTTACTAAAATTCTATTGTCCTGAATAATCTTCATCAAGGACACGTCTAATTTCTTCAGCTTTCTTTTTTCCAATCTTTTCCACATCTTTAAGTTCATCTTCACTTGCGTTTACTATCCTTTTAACAGAACCAAATTCTTTTAACAAATTCTTTGCTAACTGCAACCCTATCCCTGGAAACCCTGAAACAATATACTCTTGCAATTCTTTCGTTGTCAACGGCTTCCTCTCTCCTCTTATTCCGAACTGCTTATCTCCTTCACCTTGCTCCCTTTTCGCTAAAGTCATTAAGAAACCAGCTGTATCCCTATAATCTTTAGTATGGACTATAGGTATCTTCATGTCTACTGCTATCCAAGCTAACATCCCTCTTATGGCGTTAGGGTGCACTTTCCTTACAGAATATATATCCTCTGTCCCTTCTAAGACAATAACTGGCCTTTCATAAGTCTCTTGCAAAATTCTAACTTGGTGCATTAACCGTTTATCAAGTATTGAATCAACAAAATCTCGTACTTCTTTACGTTCACAGGCAACTCTTTCTGAAACGATATAATCTCCCACATCTAAGTTCTGCACACGTACATCCATTCCCAGGTCAACCAACTCTTTCACAACTCCACACCCTTTCTCTCTAGAATCAGCATAAACTTTTATTTGACTTTGTTTAGAGTATTCACTTATAGTCTTCTGCTTCTTCTCTTGCAAGGTTAACTTTGACTTTAAATCTTTTAACACTCTATGCATTCTATTCTCTTTATGATAAGCTGTCCACCTGTAGGCTTCATCTCTCGTCCCTTTTGTTACCAATACAATAACTCTTCCTTCTTTCCCTCTCCCTGTTCTACCTCTTCTCTGCACAGTTCTAATTGCTGAGGGAACAGGTTCATAGAATATTATCAAGTCTACTGCAGGAATATCAATACCTTCCTCACCGACCGAAGTTCCAATAAGAACATTATGCTTTCCTTCTTTAAACTCTTCTAGCACTTTGATTTGTTCTTTTTGACTCAAACCTATGCCTTTCTTTTTAGTTTGTCCTACAAACAAAGCCGACTTAACACCTTCAATCTCATCAAGGTGCTCTTTTAACTTCATGACAGAGTCTCTATAATGGTTAAATATCAAAATCTTCTCACAACTTTTCACTTCTTTCTTGATGATCTCTATCAACTTTTCTAACTTCGGGTGCATTAAATCATTATCATGCAAGGAACTGATTTTGAAGTAAGCTGCCTTAAAGTTTGGATCTTGAACCAATTTCTTAGTAGCTTTAACTTTTGTAGTTTCAGCTTCCTTGTACAATTTCTTAAAATATTCGAAAGCTGCTCCTAGTCCTTGCGTTTCAAACAATTCTAAGGCATGCTGCACCTTCATTGCTTCAGCTACTAACGACATTGACTGCCATAGTTCAGGGTGTCTCTCCCCTCTTGCTAAACGCTTCTGACATTCCCTTTGCATTTGTAATAGCTGAGTTTTAGTTACTCTTGTAACTGTTGGACTAACTTTCAAATCTCTTAAAACTCTAAGCTTCTCCTTAAAACATTCGTTAAGATACTTTTGCACTTCTTTGAATTCACTTGGCAATTCTAGAGTAAGGTATTGCACTTTTGTTTCATGCACATAAGGTTTAATATCTTCATCACTATCTGTTCTAACCTCAATATCTTCAATATGTAAATTCTTACAAACTTCAGTGATGCTTGTTATATCTGAGCCTGGCGAGGCACTAAGTCCAATAATTCTAGGAAAATTCCCTCTCTTTTGATACTGCTTAGCTATCCACACATAATCATAGTCTCCCGTCGAGCGATGCGCTTCATCAAAAACGATCATAGAAATCTTTCTCAAATCAACTTTCTTGTTAATAATATCATTACTCATACCTTGCGGCGTGCTTACTATAACTGAAGCTTCCTTAAACAATTCAGCCCTTTCTTCAGGCTTAATCTCTCCTGTAAACATTTGGATGTTACTTATATCTGAAGATTCAGAGAATTCTTTAGCAATCTGCGCTGCTAAGGGTTTGGTTGGTGTAAGAAATAGTACTTTTGAATTAGGAAAATTGTTCAACCTGTGTATAGCAATCATTATAGCAATCTTTGTCTTCCCTCTCCCTGTGGGTAAACAAATTAAAGTATTAGCTTTAGCTGCCGTATTTAATATGGTTTCTTGATACACTCTTGGAGTAAAATTCTTAATTTGGTACATATTCTGCATTATTTCATCAAGATATATAAAAGCTATGAGTCTTTGTCCTGTCCGCCGCCTATCCAAACCTTTAAAAACTCTGGTGCATTAATGCTTTGCATTAGTGCACTATGAAAAAGAGAAAGAAATCCAAAAAAGAGTTAGTTGTTAGTCTTCTTAAGAAAAATACAGATGGGCTCACAATCTTAGAAATTGCTAAAGAAGTAAAGATTTCTAGAAATACTGTGCCTGTCATTCTCGCTGAATTAAAAGGTGCTGGCTTGATTAGAATTCGTCCTGTAGGAAGAGCTAAACTACATTATTGGAGGGGAAAGAAGTGAGCAGAAGTTTAATATTTCTAGGGATTATTGCCATTCTCTCTTCTTTAATACTTATTCCTTCTCCAAAGGTAAGTGCTCAAGATGAGGTTGGCACTTTTGTAGCTAACTGTTTTGATAGTGGTGAAGATCCAATCCCAATTTGTACTTGTGTAGATATGAATCAGACTAGAGACAATATGACTGCTAACTACCAATTACAGAATGATATTGACTGTTCTGACACTGTTAACTGGGATTCTGGTGCTGGTTGGACTGCCATTGCAGGATCATACGGTGGTAGATACTATGGTACTTTTGAGGGTCAGAATTTTAACATTACTAGTTTGTACATAAATAGGGGGTCTACAATCCAAGGTCTGATTGGTTATACTGATGCGGATGCAAATATCACAACTTTTAAACTTGTTAACTCAAGTATTAATGGAACAACTCATTTAGCCGGTGCTGTAGTTTACAGTTACGGTGATATTAGTTACGTTACTTTTGAAGGAAATATTACTGGCACTGGTGGAACTATCGGTGGTATCGTGGCCGTTAATGATGGCTCTGTAACTTACTGCCGTTCTAAGGTAAATATTACTGGTGCTGGTGGAAGCATTGGAGGAATAATGGGTGACAGTCTTGATAGTAGCACTTTGTTAGAATATTGTTATTCTGAAGGGCATGTTGAAGGTACTGGTCAAGCTATTGGTGGCTTTGCAGGAAGGAACTATGGTACAATACGACATTGTTACACTCGAGTAAATGTTACTAGTTCTAATATTGGTATAGGTGGTTTTGTAGGTACAAATCATGGTGCTATTCAAAAATCTTATTCTATGGGTTACGTCGATGGAAGTAATCCTTATTACACTTATGGCTTTAGCCCTTGTTCCTCTGCAGGTTGTTCTGTAAGCACTTGTTATTGGGATTCTCAAACATCTGGGATCGCAACTACTGGCGATTATGGAAGAGGAACTCCTAAAACAACTGCACAGATGACTAACGTTTCAACGTATACAACTAGTTCAGCATGGGACTTTCAGGATAATCCTAACAATGATGCAGCAAATGATGACTATTGGGGAATAGACACAACAATAAACGATGGCTATCCTTCTCTAGTAGGTGTTGGTATTGGAGAGTTTTTCCTAACTCCTACAACTACTTTAAACGATCCTTCTGCTGGCCACTATATCACTGGTCCTACAACTGTTACATTCAACTGTTCTGTATCCTCTTCCAATCCTTTATCTAATATAAGTTTATACATAACTAACAGTTCTAATACTAGCTTTGCTCTTAACCAAACTACTAATCTAAGTGGAACTGATAATTCAACTACTTGGGACCTTAACCTTTCAGCTGGAAATCATACTTGGAACTGTATAAGTTCTGATAATACTAACAGATTTGATTGGGATAATAATAGGAGTGTAGTTTTAGATGATTCTCTGCCTACATTTACAACTTTCGCAAATCAAACACTTAGTTCTGGAACAGCTTTAGGATACGACATCGATGCTAGTGATACTGGTAGTGGAGTATCTTGTTTTGACATTAACAATACAGCAGATTTCAGTATAAATTGTTCGGGCTACTTACAAAACAATACAGATTTAGCTATTGGAATTAACTGGTTAAATATTACTGTTAATGACTCTGCTGGCAACAATAACTCTGGATTGATGTTTGTAAATATTACCCCTGTTAGCACAGTTGAGTTAAGTGTGATTACTCCTACAAACAACTTAAATGTTGCTCAAAATGAATTTTTTAAAGTTGAAGTGAACGTCACTTGTAATACTGCTGATTGTGGAGAGGTCAATGTAACTTTAGATCCTGAAGTAGGTTATGGTGATGAATCCCCTTATAACACTGGGACTTCAGCAAATAGTTGTAAAGAATCTGGCTCTGGAACAGTAGACACTTGCGCAGACGGTAGCGTTTGCACTTACCCATTCAAGATAGAAAAAATTTTCATTGAAGATATGAACGATACAACTTTTTCTGGAGGTGATACAGTTAACGTTACTATCACAACAAATACTGGTTGTTGCAGTCCAGATGCTGTTTGGATCTATTCTAATGAAACTACTGGCGAATCTAATTTCCGTAACATGGGAGTTTTAGCAAACATTGGTAATGGCCTTAGGAACTATTCAAAAACTTTTGTTTTAGATAACGTTGTTGGAAATCATACTATAAGGGCAGTAAACATTTACAGTGCCGCATCAGGTTCTTTGTTATGCGGGGCTGATGAATCTTCTGGAGCGACTTACTCTGACACTGATGATGTTATTATTTATGTCGATGCTGGGACAAAAGGAGTGATTTCTACAGATTCTACAGCAACTCCTTTTTATACAAATGTAACCAATCCAACTAACATTAGTTTAGATATGGGAGAGTCAGAAGTTGTAACTTGGTGGGTAAATGCTTCTGGCAGTGCTCGCACTGACCCATACACCTTTTTTGCTTATGCTAATCTCACTTCAGACATGACTATTACAAACACTTCTTCAAAATGGAATGTAACTATTTCTACTGAAACTACATTCCCAACATTTGACTTAGTTTCTCCAACACCAGACAATAAAACTCAGACCACTAACACTTCTGTAGAACTAAACTTTTCGATTACTGAACTAAATGTGGATGAGATAAATTACAACTGGAATGGTACGAATTATACTCTTTACAATGATTCATTAGTATTTATGGCAAACTTTGACAATTTAACTGCATTAGGTGAAAATGATACTCACATATTTGACATTAGTTCTTCTGGAAAAAATGGTACTGGATATAATGGCGTATTATGGAATTCTACAGGTAAACATGGTGGTTGCTTTGAATTTGATGGTACCGATGATTACATTCAAGTAAAATCTTTTGACATGGCAGAAACGGATTTTTCAGTACTTTTATGGTTTAGAACAACCAATTCCACTTCCTCAATCTTTGTTGCAAGTAAGGATGAAAATTGGGGCTATCATGATAGAAATCTTTATTTGGAGGATGGTAAGCTTAAATTCCGTTTATGGACTGAAGAAACAATAGCAACTACTGACACTTATAATGACGGCGAATGGCACCAGTTAGTAGCCTTAGTTGATTCAAGTGAAGGTATGATATTATATGTAGACGGGGTATTCAAAGTAAATGGTTCAAAAACTTCTTCAGATGCATCCGAATCAAATGATATTCGGATTGGCCAGACTTCTTTCGCCAGTTTCCCGATTGCTGCAGCCTATTTCAATGGTTCGATAGATGAAGTTAAAATCTGGAATAGAGTATTAACTGAAGAAGAGATCTATCAGGAATATATATCTAACTTTAAGAAAATAGATTCGGATACTTGGGAATATTACATTAATCAAAGTAAAAATATTACCAATGTTTTGACTGATGCTACTTACACTTACTATGTCCATGTCAAAGATGACTCTAGCAATGAAAATATGACTAAGATACGAGCAGTTACTGTATATTCTGATACTAACTCTCCTAATATTTCTTTATTTTTCCCCACAAACAACACCGGTTCTCCCGTCAACCTTTCTTTTTTCTATAATGTTACTGATGCAAGCGATTTTAGTAATTGTTCTTTGATATTGAATGGCTTCTTGAATCAAACAAATGCTTCAGCTGTTACAAAAGGGGTAAGTCTAAATTTCACGGAAAACAATTTGAGTGTAGATAATTACAACTGGAGCATAAATTGTACCGATTTGTACAATAATATTGGAGCTAGTGAAACTCGGCTATTTAGTGTTGTTCAGAAAACTAATTTTTTAGGTAATACAACAAACTTAACACAAGTAAACATCAGCAATATTTCTAACTTTATAATCGACTCTCCTGGATACGGTGATATTAATTTTACACAAAATATTGACCTTAGTACTGGAGGAGATATAAATGAATACGTTAATATTTCGTTTAATTGGATTGAGATCAATACTAGTATTTTGGCGTCATTAAATAGATCTGCAAAGTTAGCATTATACAATCTTACCTTTACAACTCCTCAGCTCCTAAGAGATAGTGAGGCTTGTCCTTCAACTATTTGTACTCAGGAGAGTTATTCTGGCGGAACACTAACATTTGACGTAACAAGCTTCTCAGTATATTCTGCAAGGGAGACACCTACTAATGATACAAATGCAACAGATTCTTCATCATCTTCTAGTTCTAGCTCTAGTAGCACTACAAGTACAGATGACGGAGGAATATTGGATGAGTGTGAAACTGATGGGGATTGTGATGAAGGCTATACTTGTTATGAAAACGAGTGTGTTAAACTCTTTGACGTGGAAATTTTAGAAGTTGAACCTTTAATAGGATCTTTAAGCTTTGAGTTAGAATATCTGGTTAAAGGTATGGCAAACGTTTCTGGAGACGTTATCATAAAATTTTGGATTGATGACGGCGATGATGAAATCATGTTGGGTCAGGATACAATTTACTTAGGTTATTTTGAGGAAAAGACTAAAACAACCACTTTAAACCTTCCTTATGGCATTGACGATAACAGTTATGACTTATATGTTCAAGCAAATTTTGAGGACTATAGTGCAGAATCTTTTAGAATAATCAATATATTTATTCCTGAAGAGATATTGGCTGCTCCTGAATTAGAAGAAGAGGAGGAAGAAGAAACTATCTCACAAACTTCTGAAGAAACTTCTTACTGGCCTTGGATAATAGTAATACTTGTTATCTTCGCTATAATTTTCATTTATTGGGTCTACAAAGATAACAAGGTTAAAGAAGAGGAAGAGCCAAAAGAATTAACGCCTCAAACTCCTAGACTTGCTGTTATTGAAAAACCGTTTCCTCCGCTGAATGATTTATTACAAAAAATGGTTTATACTGACTCTGGAGAGCACCTTGGCGAGGTTTATGAAGTAATATTAGGTGAAAATAAGGTGGAGAAGTTAAAGATTAGGTTGGGGTCTAAGTACAACCATAAAATTAAAGGCATTATTATAAAGTACATTAATGTTAAAGATGTAGGGGATATTGTTATTGTTGAAGAAGCTATCTTGGATCAAGTGAAAAATTTGATGGATCAAAGAACTTCAGAATCACAAGAAGAGTCTACCCAATAAAACTTATAAACTCGACAAAATTCTTTAACTTCATGATTGTAATCTTGCTTGGTCTTTTAGATATAGTTGCTGGTTTAACTATGTTCAGTCTAAAGTTTAGTACCTTTTTAACACCTTTAGCTTGGATATTTACAATCATAATTTTTGGTAGATCTTTACTTTACATCAAATCTTTTGCTAGCGTAGTTGATATCATAGTTTCAATAATTTTCATATTCTCTCTAATCGGGTTCTATAACATTGCTACTTACATAGGAATTATTTGGTTAATCCAGAAAGGAGTAGTAAGCTTTCTCTAACGGTAATACTGATAATAGTAGTACAATCCTGCTGCTACACACGCACTAACCAGGCTAATTATAACCATTGGTATAACTGATATGTTGTAAACTAAAATGATCATAGCTATCATAAAGACTAAACTAAACACATAAAGTAATCTCGATCCAAAGTATATTTTTGTCCCATCTAGTCTAGATATTGGAATCATATAGAATAATGCCATTGCTGCGTTAATGAATATAAACTGGTCTAATGTACCATATGTATTGAACAATTTACCCAAGATCATTAAAACAATATGCACCATCGGCCCAGCCAAAGCAATCTTAGCTTCTTCATAATCTGTCACTTCTACAAACTTTCTCCCTATCCTTGTAGTCTTTCGTAACAACAAATTGTACTGTCCGACTGCTAAGAAAAATAAAGCTCCGTTGCTAACAATTGTCACGATTACCGAAAGTACAATTCCTATTGGGAACGCTTTTATCAAGTATTCCTTACCAAACAATCTTACTTTTCTTGGGAATGGTTTCTTTTTTCCCTTTCCTAGAAGCTTTCTTGGATCTAAGGAAAGTGTTTGCAACCCCCAAAAATTATATTCAGTGTCAAAACCTTGCATCCTAGCAACAACTTTATGCGCAAGTTGATGGATTATGAAAGAAAACGCTACAATAACTATGACTACTACAAAATTTGTCAACCAGTAAGCCCATTCAAACGTTTCTTGTCCGTCATTGAAACCTAAGGCTAATGCCATAACTAGTATAGAAATTGTTAAGGCCCAGATCTCAGATTTTCTAAACATACTTATCGACAAAGCCGTTTAGCTATTTAACCTTTTTGTAAAAGCAACGCTACATACAAACATTTATATACAATAAACTCTTCATTTACTAAAAGAGGTAAAACATGAAAAAGACAATATTTTCCTTACTAACTATTCTAATTTTAATGGCAACTCTAACTTTTGCCTATGAAATTACTCTTCAGTCTGCTACTGGCGATACTGTTACCTTAGAAATTGAAGGTTTAAACACTGTTGACGTACGTTTAGTAGGCCAAGTTCAAGCGACAGCCACCACTTCTGACCTTTCTGATACATATGTTGCAGACGCAGAATTGGAAAGAGAAGGTGATACTGTCTTAATTGTTGTTGATACAAGTTCTTTAGATGACTATGAAAATTTGCAAGAAATCCTTATAACTGGCACTCTGTCTATTGAGGGTGACGAAGAAGATTTTGCAAAACGAATTTCGATT
>CAYTFL010000006.1:0-12762 GCA_964437105.1 Candidatus Woesearchaeota archaeon
GCCTTGATGTTGCTTAGCGGAAACGAAGATGCTGTTAGGGTTTTTTCTTTTCCAGTGTAAGAGTTCTCTTTTGTTAGCTAGATCTGATTTGTTGAGTACTAATATAATGGGCTTATTCTCAGCCTTATCTTTTAATTCTTCATTGAACGACAGATCAGGAAAGCGGGCATCCATGACTAAAAGGATAACATCGGACCGTTTTATTACCTTGTTTACAATCTTCCAAAAGTTTTTCATGGGATTGTGTAATATATAGGTGTTCTTAAATCTTGCTCTCCTAATATATAGGTAGTATCTAAGTAATCCATATAAAGTTCTATGAGAAAACTAGCTGGTATGAAAAAGATTTTTGCCTTATTATTAGTATTGCTTCTAATCGTACCAATAGTAGTGGCAGACTCTTGTGATGACTTCTGTCAAGATGAAGAATATGATTATGGAGAGTGTAGAGAGACGACTGAAGATGAAGGTTTCTGTGAGGGTGAGGATGAAGATGTTTATGGGTTTACATACTGTGAAGATCTAGAGAGATGTTGTTGTGGTAATGAAGAAGTAGAAGAAGAGGCTGATGAAGCTGATGATGAAGAGGAAACTACAGAAGAAGATGGGGAAGATACTGAGGAAACTTCAGAGGATGAAGAAACTACAGAAGATAATGCTACTGAGGATACTGAAGAAGAGTGTGAGTGTGAATGTACTACTGTAGTTGAATGGTCTGTAGAAAAGACATTATTTTGGTTCTTACTAGCATTAGTAGCGATATTAGCGATTGCTTACTACACAACGAGAAATGATGAAGAAGAGGTCATTGACGAGCTATAACCCTTATTTTCTTATCCTTTTCGCCAATTCTTAGGTTTTTAAGCTCAAAATCCTTTAAACCCTGCGATTCTGCCCATTTTCTGGCAGATTCTTCACTTTTGAAGGTTCTTGGACGTGCTTTCCGTTGCCTTGTAGCTGGTCGAGGTTTTTTTAGGTGACTAGCTCCACCTTGCCTACGTTTTGCTCTAGTATGAATCTTTGACATGAAGTTGTGGGAAACTTGACAATTTATATGTTTTTCCCTCTAGAAGAGCATCACTGCAAAATGGTACCAAAAGCAAAAGTTTATAAGTCAGTTGTTATTTTCAAGTGGTTAATCAAACTCGCGAGGTTGAATAAAAAATGACAAAAAATACAAGAATTTTAGGGTTGGCTGGATTGTTAGCTTTGCCAACGACTGCTTTAGCAGATGGCGACGAAGTGCCGGCTTATTGTTCTGATGCGATTAACGTTCCAGTATGTGTAGATGGAAATGAAAATGGTATCTGTGATGACGGCGAAAAAAGATTGAAAACAGCTTATAGACATATCTATGGTGTAATGTTTCCTGGAGAAGCATATACTCATTTGTTTGAATCAGATGCATCTAAAGCTAGACATATGGCTGTAGGTAAAGCATTCTCTAAGCCTGATGGTGAAGTGTATACTTGTACACTAGCAAGGGCTGAAGGTAATGCTGAATTAGTTGCAGCTATTGAAGATTCAGATGTGCAGCGTTATGATTATACGCAGAATGCTGATGAACGATGGATAGCAACTTTGGTTAATAGAGATCCTGAGGATCTAGACTCTTGGGAAGGCGATGATGTCTTTTTAGATAACACTGCTGTAGCTTGGATTCCTATTGGAGAAGTTGAAAGGAGAGCTCCAGAGATTCCTGAAGATCCTGTTGTTGAAACTCCAGAAGTGCCAGCACCGTTTGTACCTGAAAGAGATAGAAGGTGGTTCCCTCGTGGTGAAGATACCTTTGACTTAGGTCACAGTGGTGTAAGAGCTGGTGTTGCTGGAAGTAATACAAGTTGGAAACAGACTTACATGAATAGTACTGAAGGTACGCAAGTTACTGACATTAATGAACAAAATGGTTCAATCTTAGTTGGTGCAACTGTACCTATTGTAGACTTTAACACAGACGAAGCTAGTGACGCTATGTTGTTCGTTGCTTACGATGGAGAATTTACAGGTGTAAGAGGATCTATCGAAGGTAATGCTCGAAGTCATAGGTTAGTTGGTGGATTACAGTTAGCTACTGAAGACTATGGTCTTGGTGTAGCAGTTGGTCCAATGCACTATAATAGAACAACTACAGATGTTAGCGGAGACTTAACTCTAGAAACTCAACAAGTTGGTTGGGGTAAAACTTTGCTTGCAAGTGCAAGAGCGCCTAGAGTTGTTGCTGGTTATACCTTAGAATCATTGCCAAACATGGATGTGTTGGTTGATGGTGAAATTGAAGGTTATGAAGACCTAGACATTAGTGCTGAAGCATCTGCAAATGTTATGAGGCATAATTTTTACGCAGGACCTAGATTTACTCCTGTTGGAGCTATTGACTTAATACCTTATGGTGAGCTTACATTGACTAATGTAGAGATCACTGGTGAAGGTTCAGTAGAAGATACTTGGAGTAAAGAGCCAAGAGTTGACGTTGGTGGAATTGCAAGGTTCTGGTTGACTGACAACTTGAGTGCAAATGTTCAGGCAGATTACACTTTGTTACAAGAGTGGAATAATCCTGAAGGGTCTTTAGAAACTAGAACTGGACACAAAGGTGCAGAAGCTAAACTAGGTTTAGAGTACAGCTGGTAAAGTCTGGTTGTAAGGAGACAAAAATGAAAAAAATAGTATCTATCCTTTTTGCTTTTCTTTTACTGTTAAGTGTCCCAATCATGGCGTATGACTATGATGATGGTGTTGACAGTAATGGAGATGGAGTAGGTATCGCACCTATTCCGGCAGATGCGGGCAGCGCAATCTATGCTGTCTTAGATTATGATGTTGATAGTCCTGTTTATACTTGGGAGAAGAATGGAAGAGAACAAACTGATTATACAGGAAGTTCTGTTTCAGCTTCAGCCTTAGAAGCAGGTGACGTGTGGAAGGTAACTGTATCTTACTATACTTATACTGGTGAATACACTGGTTGGGTAGAAGTGGATTTAGGTACCGAAACAGTAGTTCTTGAAGGCGATGGTGATGATGGTGAAGGTATAGTATATATCTTGCCAAATCCGGCTTACGAGGATGAAGACATTACCTGTTACTACGATTTTGATCTTGGTGACGGTACTGCAATCTATACCTGGGAACAGGACGGTTCAGAAGAGTCTAGCTTGACTGGTCAAACCGTTGATGATTCATGGTTAGATGCTGGCGAGTACTGGACCTGTACCATATCTTATATTACTTACGCTGGTGAGTATGTAGGATACTTAGAAGTAGAAATTGGTAGTGATACTGTAGAAATACTAGAAAGATCAGATGATGATGATAATGAAGGGCCAACTCTTGACCCTATTGCTGATGTTACTGTCTATGAAGGTGAAACTGTAGATGTAACTGCAACAGCAACAGATCCTGAAGGTGATGAGTTGAGCTTTGCTTTCGTAATCTGGGGAGTAGCGTTGAATGACTATACTTCTTCAGAAGATGGAACTTTAACCTGGGTGACTGAAGTCGGTGACGCGGGAGAGTATCCTGTATGGGTTGCAGTAAATGATGGTTATGGTAACTACGATTATGGAGAGTTTACCATTACCGTTTTGGAAGAGCCTGTTGAAGATACTGACGCTCCATTAGTAACAGATATCTTCTTTACAGTGACTGAAGGTGACTTTGTAGATGTTGAAGTAGAAATCTTGGACAACATCTTAACTTGGAGTTTCCATTCTATGATGCAACAAGTCTTTGAGTCAACCACAGTTTACGTGTATGATGGTGATTCCGATGCAAGTGATCTGAGCTGGACTTATGATCAATTGTTGAACGCGGATGGAGATTGGCAAACATCTGAAGGAGATGCTGGTCAGTATACAGTAATAATTACTGTTAGCGATGAGACTGGTAATAGTTCAGATGGTACCATTGATATCACAGTAGAGGAAGATACAACTGGTAACGGTGGAGATGATGAAAATGAGTGTCCTACCTTAACCGTTGAAGATGTTGAAGTTGAAGAAGGCGAATTAGTTGAAGCAGTTTACGAAGCTGAAGATCCTGAAGGCGATGAACTTACCTTTTACTTTTCAGAACCATTGGACGAAGATGGACAGTGGCAAACTGAAGAAGGTGACGCTGGAGTTTACGAAGCGTACGTTGCAGTGACTGATGGCGATGAAGCTTGTTTGATTGTTGAATACTTTACCATTACAGTGAATCCTGTTGGTAGCGGCGATGATAACACTGCTCCGGAAGTTGAAGAAATTGATGACGTTGAAGTAGATGAAGGAGAAACTGTAACTGTTGAAGTAGTTGCTACAGATGATGATGGTGACGAGTTGACCTATACCTTTGAAGGTTTAGAAGATAGAGATGTTGTTGTTGAAGACAATGTTTTGACTTGGGAAACTGGTTACACAGATGCTGGGCAGTATGATGTGACAGTGATCGTAAGCGATGGTGAACTAGAAGCCTCAACAAGTTTTGAGATCAAAGTTAACGATGTTTGTGATGATGAAGATGGAGATGGTATCTGTGATGAAGATAGTATCTTTAGAAGCAATTACGAAGGAGATAAGCTGGCAGTTAACGAGATCGTTGTACTGAATGCTAACGACCTTTACTCTGCTTATGATGTGTCAGATCTAGAACTGGATGTGAGTGGTGTCTTCTATATAGAAGATGATTACTTGTACAGTACTGGAAGTGACAATGTAATCTATGTAGAGATCGAATTGCAGAACAAGAATAGCTTTGATGCAGAACAACTGCAGATTACCTTCGTATTAGATAGTGAAACTTACTACGCTGAGTTTGCTGATCTAGACAGAGGCGAAGAATCTTCAGCAGTTTACGCGATTGAAATCCCTGAAGGGCTTGAATCTGGTAAGTACGCATTGCACATTGTTGTAGAGAATGATGATCTGTACAATTATGAAGCTGTGAACTTAGAGATCACAAGTATGGGTGATTACATCGAGTACGAATCTGGTTCTTCAAGTGAACCTACAAGTCAATCTTTCTGGGAAAGGTTGATGGATTTTCTTTTTTAATTAATTCTTATTTTTTAGAATTCTTATATTGGTTGTGGTAACGGTTCAGGTGTTGGAAGCCATTGTTTGAACCTGTCAGCAAGTTCAATTTTTCTCCCTCCTCTTGGGCGTAGCAAATTTTCTTCGTCTAGTACTAAGTATAGGCCTGCGACAAAAGTTTGTGGGTTGTATTCTAATACAGTAAGGAAGAAATGACCTTCATCAGGAGTTTCATTAGGACACACAATGTTAAATGAGGCGTTGTCATCATATATTGTTCCATTTGATATCTCTTGTGTAAAGTCTTTAATGATTTGGTTTTTTTCTCTTACAAATCTTGATAAAAGAATTCTACTTAGTATGAGTGATGATAAACTATATCTTTCTTGTAGAGCCATATATCTTTCAAAACTTTTTTCTTCCGCTTTTTGAGCTATCTCTGCATAATGTTCTATATCAAACCTTTTTTTAAATCTACAGTTTGGGACTCCTACAAGAGCTTTACCTCTAACGTGCTGAGCAGCTCCAAACCTTTTGTACCAGGCGGTTGGTTTCATTGAATCTCTGTTATCAACAAAATCTTGGAGATCGGCTGCAAGATAACTACTTGGTTTAAATAATGCTGCATCCCACCAGTCTCTTGAAAATGGGAAAGATTGCCTGGCTATTTCTCTAGTTAAATCTATCATACAAAAAAGAAAAAATGTTATGTTTAAAAGTGTTGTTATCCTTGTACTGTACATAATTTATATGGATTTAATTCTTGTAGTTTCAGGTCATTTAGTAGTGTATGAAAAACAAACTTGAAAAGTTGGTGCAAACAGGCGTAATTGTTCTCCCTATTTTGGGGGGCTGTAACAGTAGTGAAGATCCGATGATTAGTGATGTGGTCATTAGTCCAGAAAGTCCGTTATCTGAGGATAATTTGGATTGTGTGGCTATGGAACTACAGTATGTAGGAGATTCTACACAGTACATGGAGATAGAGAGTCGGTCGGTTCTAGATTTTCATTGGGAGATTGATGGGAAAGAAGTGTACTCTGAGCAAGGTCGGGGGTGGAGCACTCTAGATAGTAGTTATACTCAGAGTGGTGATAGAGTACTTTGTTCTGCATGGATTCCTTTATCTGTGGATAGTGAGTCCTATGAAGCTGCATGGAATTCAGTTTATGTTGAATAGAAAGGCTTAAATAGTCTTAATGACTACATAAGTGTAGTATGGTACAATGGTCTATTTTACAAGGATTGAAGTCACTTTGCATTATCTTGAAGAACATGCTGAGGAAGTTTCATGGGAGAAGGTTGTGGAGATTATTCTTTCCACAAAGAATCCAAGGAAGAAAGGGAATAAATTTGAGATTGAGAAGAGTGGCTACTATATCCTATTTTTTGTTAAGAGAGGAGTATTGTACGTTATTAATGCAAAGAGAGTAAAATGAAATGCCCCAAATGTAAAACAACTCTAAGGGAAGTAAAAGTTTCTGTAGCTGGTGCTCAGAGCAAGGCAGTTAGTTATCAGTGTCCTGAGTGTGACTACTATGAGTTTGAGCCTCAATCTGCTAGGAGAATAGTAGAAGAGTTGAGAGATTCTCCCTTAAAGATAGAACAAAAAATAGTAAAACTTTCTGCAGGAAGGCTTGGAATGTATTTTAACAAGAATATTGTTGATAGTTTAAATCTTAAGAAAGGAGAGGTTGTTTCTGTTTCAGTTCCAGATAAGAAGCATATTGTCATAGAACTAAAATAATTCCTTTTTGTCACCTACCAGGTATAACAAACCGAAAAGTATATAAATGATTAATTCTCACCATTAAGTAGTAAAATGGAACTTTGCCCGAGAAACTGTGAAAAGGAGCTGGTATATGACCAGGAAACAGAGACTTGTTATTGTCCAAAATGTTATTGGGAAGGTAAAGTTGAGGTAGCAAAAAAATGAAACGTTTCATACTATTACTATTGTTGTTAGTATCATTAGTTCCAACAGTGAGCGCTGATTCTAGTAACTATAATATTACTGATGTCTATATTGACGGAGTAAAAGGGACTGATTCAAACAAGATTCAAGTAGAGTTGGATTCTACGGTAACCTTAAGGGTTTATATTGAAGGGACTGGCGAAACTACTGATGTTACATTGAAAGCGTGGATCGGTGGGTATGAGCATGGTACTATCGAAGTTTATTCGGAAACGTTTGATGTAGAAGATGGTGTATTGTATATTGAAACTTTAGAATTAGACATCCCTGAAGATTTGGATGCGTCTGGTGATGAGTTTACTCTCTATGTAGAACTTTATGATTCTGAGAACAGAGAAAAGGAAGAGTTTACTTTGTTTATTGAGCAAGAAAGGCATGATGTTGTAGTAGAAGAGATTTTGGTATCTTCAAGTACAGTTAGTCCTGGCGATTACGTTGGTGTTAAAGTTAGGCTAGAGAACCAAGGTGAGACTGATGAGGAAGATCTGAGAGTTGTTGTGTCTATTGATGAATTAGGTATTTCAAGCGTGGTTTACCTAGATGAATTGTTATCTGGTGACCAAGATGAAACGTCTACAGTTTATTTGACGATCCCTAGTGATGCAGCTACTGGTAGTTATGATGTTAATGTTAACGTTGAGTATAATCATGGTTATTCAGAAGTTACTGATAGGACATACCTAAGAGTTGATGGAAGTGCTGTAGAAAGTGATGAGGATGCGATCGTTTCAATTTCTAGCGTGACTAGCATGGAAGTTGGTGAAGAAAAGACTTATACTGTGCAAGTGACTAACTTAGGAGAGAGTACGCAAACGTATTATTTGACTGTTGAAGGTATGAATGCAGATTATACTGAAGAGTTGGTTGTGTCTGCTGGGTCAAGTGGTGCAATGTACTTTACTTTGTCTGCTGAAGAAACAGGTATTGAGAATGTTGTAGTATCGTTGTCTTCAGGTGATGGTTTAGTTGTGCAAGAAGTTTATAGTGTTAACGTAGAAGAAGCAGGTATGGCTGGTTGGGTTATCCTGATAGTATTGCTTGTTTTAGTAGCGCTAGGCTTAGGTGTTTATGCTTATAGGAAGTGAAATGACTTTCGATCCTGAAGTTGAGGAACTGATTGAACTTATTGGTACTTCTTTTTGTGATTTTGATGTTACAGTATTAGGTGTTCTTGAGAGGGGGGAGGCTTTTTTAGTGCGTTCTGGAGATAGAAGTGCTAAGGATTTGATTAATGAAGTCGCTCAAGACTTGACAGATGCTGTGAATGCTGTTGGTGTAGATAATGTTTATGCTAGTCATCATTTATTGTCTAATGGTGTAACTGTGTTAAATAGATTTGGAAATGAAGAGTATTTTTTGTTGACGGAGCATGATGGCGGTTTCTATATTTTTCCTAATATGGATGTAAAACTAGGAGAGTATGGGGTGGATGCGTTGTTGTTAGCGTATTTTCATGACCTTGTAACATAAATCTTTTTAAACTCTTGTTCTTCGAGTTACTTAATGGTAAAAAGAGTGCAGTCACCTTCTTCGATAAACACGTTTAAGCAGTGTAAGAGGAAATATTATTACAGTTATATTGAAGAGTTGCCTAGAAAAGAAAATATTCATGGTGTGAGAGGTAACATTGCGCATTCAGTGTTAGAAAACTTTTACACGATTGATCTTAAAGATTTTACTAAAGAGAACTATAGGCAAATGTTTCGTGTAACCTTACAAAACCTTTTCATACAAGAGTGGGGGAAGGAAAGGGAAAAGTTGTTAGCGTTAAAACTTACAAAAGAAGAATTGGAGCATTACTTTAACGATACGTTGTTCATGATATTGAACTGGTGTGATGATTTCTTAAAACATTTTGAAAGTAAGTTAGATAATTCTATTGAGGAAGCGTTTAAACAGTTGACACCACAAACTGAACTTGCGTTCGTGTCAGAGGAGTATAAGGTGAGAGGGTTTGTGGATGCCATTCATCTAGTTGAAGGAGATGTACATATTGTTGATTATAAAACTAATAAAAAAGCTGAACTGAAAGATAGTATTAAGTTGCAGTTGGCAATATACTGTCTAATGTATGAGGAGAAGTTTGGGAAGAGGCCTAAGAAGGCTGGAGCGTTTTTCCTAAGAGATACTTTGCATATGATTGATGTGGATGAAGAGCTTCTTACTAAGGCTAAGATGGAAATTAAGAATATACATGATTATACAGAGAAAGCGTCGAGTGTGCATGATTATGAGAGGACCGTTACTCCATTGTGTAAGTGGAGGACGGGGCAGTGTGATTTCTATGAAGTGTGTAAGCCTCGCGGATGAGAAGTTTTATATATTTGTGGAACTTGGATTTTTACATGGTTTTTAAGAAAAAAAAGGGGGTCAATATCTTGACGGTAAAGAGAATTGCTAAGATTACTAAACCCATTTTTAAAAAACATGGTGTTAAGCGTGCAGGGATATTTGGTAGCTATGCAAGAGGTGATGCTAATAAAAGAAGTGATATTGACATACTTGTTCAGCTTCAAGGAAGAAAAAGTTATTTTGACCTAATTGAATTAGAAGAACAGTTGCAGGAGAAGCTAGGGAGGAAAGTGGATCTACTTACTTATAAGTCCATTCACCCTCTATTAAAACAACAAATTTTAAAAGAAGAGGTGAGGATTGTATGAAAAAAGATCCTTTAATCTTTCTTCAGCATGTGCTGGATAGTATAGGAGACATCGAGCAGTTTTCAAAAGGTTTGTCGAAAAAAGGATTTCTAACTAATAATCTGATTCAAAGTGCAATTGTGAGAAAAGTTGAGGTAATTGGTGAAGCAATAAAGCATGTTCCTTTTTCTTTTAGAAAGAAGTATCCAGAGGTAGAATGGAAAAAAATCGCTGGTACAAGAGATAAACTTATTCATCAGTATTTTGGGATTGATTTTGATTTATTGTGGGATATTGTGAAAAAGGAGTTGCCTAAACTAAAAAAACAGGTTAAGGAAATTATTGAGAAAGAGGTTGTGTAGAGTAAGTGTGATTTCTATGAAGTGTGTAAGCCGCGCGGATAGCGTAAAATTTATAAAGATCTGAAGATCACAGTGGCGGAATGGTAACAGTAGATTGGGGATGTTCAAGTGCAGATATGATAAGGTTTTATGTTGAAGATCTCGATGATAGGAGAAAAAGGCCGAGAAGGCAAGAATTTGTCGTGCCAGAAAAGCCTGTAAGAAGAAGAGTTGATCCTAGGCCGCCTGGTGAGCATTTAATGTATGATGCTTTAGGCATTTCTGTGAAAGGGTTTATTAGTAGAGGAAAGTATTTTTCTGCAGCGAGCTGTGTTCTTGAGCAGGCTGCGTGGGATATAGCGTATGGGTTGAATAATGGAGCTAGAGTTGAAGGAGAGAGAGTTATACCTTCAGAAGAGGCTTGTAATGGATTAGGTAGTAAGGTGATAGATAGAGCGTATCCGATTTCTAGGAGATTGCATGGAAGAGAGTTCTTTCCAGTTGAAGTTCTTCTTACTACTAAGAGAGGTATCAGAGTTAATTCAGATGTAATGTTAGAGGAAAGAGATAGGAATCGTTTAGCTAGTATTCTTGAAGCGGCTGTAGAGATACATGAACATAAGGAAGTGTATAGAAGTGGTGATTGTAAGGCAATGGAAGCAGCTAAGTTGAATATTGAGCATAGGTTAGAGTTTCTTGATAAGCCGCCGGAAGCTTTTAGGCCAGTTTATAGAGCGTTGAGTATTGCTTTGGGTGAGAGGATTAATACGTTAAAAGAAAAAAGTAGTAGATCAGAAATATAT
This sequence comes from Candidatus Woesearchaeota archaeon, assembly GCA_964437105.1. GTDB lineage: Archaea > Nanobdellota > Nanobdellia > SCGC-AAA011-G17 > GW2011-AR17 > CAYTFL01. Next base: position 10,771 of record CAYTFL010000006.1, read on the forward strand.
GCTAAGTGACTCCTTTCAATGCAGCCTTTGCAACTTCTAACTGTTTTTCGTCAGGTTCTCTTGTAGTTAGTTTCTGCATTAGTAAGCCTGGAGAAATTATTGCTTTGAACCAAAACTTTTTCTCGTACTTTGGACTAATCTTGATTAGCTCGTAGGCTATACCTGCAATGATTGGTAATAATAGTAACCTTAAGCTGTACTTTGATAAGAAACTAATCTCTGTAGGTAAGAATAAGTATACTAGGATGCTCAATGCTAACACGAATAATATGAAGCTTGTGCCGCATCTTACATGAATAGTAGAGTACTTCTTTACGTTCTTTAGATCGTTTTTTTCAAAAGCGTTAACTACCTTGTGTTCAGCTCCATGATATTCAAAGACTCTGCGTACGTCAGGCATTAAAGAGATTGCGTAGATGTAGCCGATTAAAATTAGAATCTTACTTAGACCTTCGGTTAAGTTAAACAAAACTCTGTTCTCGAAGTATGAACTGTAAGCTGCAGAAACTTCTGCTATACCTAATGGAATCAGTTTAAACAAGATTAAAGCGAAGCCAATTGATAGTATTAAAGTTAGTGCAAGAGATAATGTGCTAATCTTTTCTTCATTACCATCTTCACCTAATGAAACTTCAGTAGAGTAGTTTAGTGCCTTTATCCCCATGATTAAGGTTTCAAAGAGAATTATTATTCCTCTGATAAATGGTATGTTAAGAATCTTGTGCCTCTTTGTTATGCTAATACTTTTTTCAGTTTTAGTAACAATGCTGCCATCAGGTCTGCGCACGGCTGTACATTCTTTAGTTGGAGATTTCATTAGAACGCCTTCAATTACTGCCTGGCCGCCGATGTTTTGCATGGTCATAGAATTGTTCAAGGGTTTTTAACTATTTCTTTTTTTAACCCAGTAGAAAATGATGCTTAGAATGATTGCTATGGAAAGTAAGATAATGAATAAAGTGAAGTAGTTGTCTTCAATAACGCTTGGAGCAGGTTCAATTGTTTCTTCGCTAGTGATTTCTTCTAGAACTGAAGCTGGCTCTTCCTCCTCAACATCTGAGACTTCCTCTGCAATTATAGCAAAGATCGAAAAGCTGTCAGTAGTGGCTGCGTATAAGTGTTCAGAGCCTTCTTCACCAATGTAAACTGTTTCTAAAGTTTCCCAGCCAGAGTTGTAGTGTAATAAAGTGACGGTTGAAGGATCTATACTGTTTTGTGATATCCAGGATGAAGGTACGGAGAATTCTATCTTTGCGTTGTTAATGTCAGTGTCGTTGATAGAACTGCTTACATCGAGGTATTGGTAAATGATTACACTTTCGGGTGCAGGAACTGAGGAAGGTTTTGAACTTAAAGCTTTTATTGTTAGTTCTATGTCCATTAACACTTTGTTTACTTCGACAATGACTTCTTTGAAAGGAATTGTAAAACTGGTGAAGTCGAAGTTCGCTGGGTCTTCAGGTGAGGCTTCTTCAATAGTTGAGGTTGCTATCTCTGTTTCTTCCTCTTCTTCCTCTTCTTCTTCTTCAGTAGTTGTTGTGGAAGTAGTGCCGCCGCCACCTCCTCCTCCGCCACCGCCAGAGGAGCTAGAGCTGCTACATGTTCCGCAGTCGGATGAGCAAGAGCTGCATGATTCTGATGAAGAACAAGAGCCGTCGCCGCAGCAGTTTGTGATTGTATAAATGCTAGAGTTAGTTACGGTGTTGTTGTCAGAAGTGCTGGCGTAGATCTTAAACGTTGTGTCAGTACATCCTGATGTTGTGAAGTTGTAAGTGAAGTTGTATAATGTGTCGTTACTCATGGAAACGTTTGTGCCCAATGCGTTGATTAGTACTGAAGAAATGTCTAAGGCGTCGACTACCCAGACGCTTACGTTTTGCATAGCTCCGTTGGATAGTGAGCTTACGTACTGTGGGCTTATTATTCTTGGACCTGTTACCGTGTCTTGTACTGTGAATGTGCTAGTTGTGGTGTTTAAGTTGCCTCCGGTGT
>CAYTFL010000007.1:0-218 GCA_964437105.1 Candidatus Woesearchaeota archaeon
ACTATTCCGTCGCGTATTCGTATGTAAAAAGTGCAAGAGCAAGATTCGCACAGATATTGTTAGAGTTTTAGCTGGTAAAGTTAAGTGCCGCAAGTGTCAAGGCAAAGCTTTCCGGCCGATAAAGAGTAAAAAGTAAAAGAGGTACTTGAATGATCAACTGGGACATACTATCTATCTTAATATTTTATGGAATTTTAGTCTTTCTATATTTTAAGTTC
>CAYTFL010000007.1:228-608 GCA_964437105.1 Candidatus Woesearchaeota archaeon
AAAACAAATTTGACACTCAAGGCATAATCATTCTTTATAGGACTAAGCTAGGCCTAAAATGGATGGACAAGTTTGCCAAAGCTTTTCCACGCTTATCAAAAGTTTTAGCGCACACTGGCACCGTTATAGGTTTCTTGGGCATGGCTTTCATACTTTATATCCTAGTTATAGAAACTTGGAAACTGATCTTCATCCCGGGAACTGAACCTGCTTTAGCGCCTGTTTTGCCTGGCATAGAAATCTCTGGCGCACCTGCTTTATCATTTTGGCACTGGATCATAACCATTTTTATCGCTGCAGGAATTCACGAGTTTGCTCACGGTGTCGTTGCACGCATACACAAAGTTCCAATCAAAAGTTCTGGCTTTGTCTTCTTAGGT
>CAYTFL010000007.1:618-12489 GCA_964437105.1 Candidatus Woesearchaeota archaeon
CCTGAACAAACTAAGTTAGAGAAGAAGAATACTGCACAACAACTTTCAGTATTCGCAGCAGGTCCATTCGCTAACTTCATTTTAGGCGCATTAGTTTTACTATTCTTATCATTCCTTTGGCTACCTTTAGCAGGAAACGTTTATGATAACGCAGGCATCACTGTAAACGAACTGATTGAAGATTACCCCATGAATGATACTGGCATAGAAGTGCCGTTTACTATTACAGGTATTAACGGTGAAGAAGTTTTAGATTACACACAGTTTGCTAATTTAACTTCAGATTTAACTCCTGGCGACACTATTACATTAACAACAGATAAAGGAGATTATGAAGTCACTACTGCAGAGAACCCTGACAACGCAAGTAAAGCTTTCATTGGCATTGGCGGGTTAGAGTTAGAAGTTGAAGTTAAAGAAGAGTACAGTTTCTTGGAACCGTTTAGTAGCACCTTCGGTTGGATATCTTTATTACTCGTCTGGCTATTCTTGATTAACATCGGTATTGGGTTGTTCAACTTACTACCTTTGGGCCCTGTAGACGGTGGCCGCATGTTTTACAGCGCATGTTTATTCATAACTAAGAAAGAATCTTTAGCGAAAACGTTGTTAATAATCGTATCTTTATTCGTCTTAGCTTTAATCATCATTAACATGATACCTTGGTTAGACAAACTCTTCTCTTGGATTTGGAGCTCAATCTCGTTACTTGCAACGTTACTTATCTAATTGCATAATGTTTAAATAACCCTTTTACATTTCTCAAGATTTATGGGTGTATACAAGAAATGGTTTAGATCTGAGCCGCAATTTGCAGATTCAGCTGACACAAATCATAGAAAAAGTGTTTTAGATAGAATGCATCAGCGAAAAGAACTCTGGCAATACGCTCCTCAAGTATACGATGAACTGAAGGAAAAGTTATCTGGGTTGCCTAATGTAGTAGTAAATGAAACTGACCAAAGAATATTTGAAGCTATACAGGGTACAGATACTCTTTTCCATGCAGTTCTTTCCACACGTGACGTAGATCTAAGGTATGGGCAAGTTATTGAACTTTGGGTTGAGGTTACTCCTTCAGAAGAATCTGACATCACTTCAACACAACTCTATGACATTGTTAATGAGACTTTAGTATATGGTAGTCCGGAACATTTACTTGAAAGTGAAGGACAAGCTAGACTTCCATATCATGGGTGGTAGAACGTTACTTATCTAACACAATAATCTTTCTTGTTAGAGAAGCGTGAACATACTCAGCCGTTTCAAACGTTACCTTATACTTAGAAACAATCTTCAAATCATTCGGCGCCATAATAACCACTTTGTCAACGAACGGGTAAACATGCTCTAAAAAATCTTTATACAACTCTTCAATCTCAACTTTCTTTAGAGACGCTCTCCTACCATACGGCGGATCTGTCACGATAGCCGAACATTCAACCTTTTCCTTTCTTGCATCACCTACTCTTAACTCTCCTTCAATGTTATACTTAACAAAATTCTTCTTAGCTGCACGAACCATCGCTTCATCCACATCCGTACCAACCACTTTCAACTTCATTAAAGCAGCTTCCAATAGAATTCCTCCCGTACCACAAAAAGGATCCCATACAACACCTTCCTTAACTCCTGAAAGGTTTACTAACACTCTCGCAAGTTTAGGCTTAACTGACACGGGAAAGAACCCTGGCCTTAAATCAGGCCTTCGCAAATGAAACTTTTCTTTCCTAGTAAATACCTTTTTACCACAAAGCACTTTATCTTTAAGGAATATAAAATGAAACTCTGACTTAGAATCCACTAACTTCACTTTAGGCTTTTCCAACTTCTGCCATATCACTTTCGCCAACTCTTTCTCTTTAGATGTAACGTTACATCGTACGCAAAAGTTATCCTCATAATACTTTGCCCAATCTACATCCTCAACTTTATCAGAAATAAAGATCTCTTCAAACACTTTGTTAGTGAAAGCTAACCGTTCAAACGGCACTGCACCACAAACCAAATAATTACCAATAACTTCACACTCTCTGCTACCTAACAAACTTAACACTTCTTCAACAGCAAGATCTACGTTCTCTTTAGACAGTTCATATATCATATTTTCTTTAGAAAGCCAAACAGTGCCATCGCCTCCCTTTTAGTCAAATTCCCTTTCCCTACCAACTTCTTCCACACTACCAACTGCGTTTCCTCTTTATACTCATTATCAAACTTAAGCTTTTTTATTTTCTCTTCTAAAAGCTCCATCAACTTATCCTTCTCCATTCTAGTAGCATACACAGTCTTATCACCCAACTTTTCTTCACCTTTCTCTTTAAACAGTTCATATAATACTATGGCTGCCGCATGCGACACGTTCAATGTAGGCGATTTAACTGATGAAGGTATAGTAACAAGGATATCACACTCATCCAACTCCTTATTATTCAACCCATCACCTTCCCTACCGATTATTAACCCAACATTGCCTTTCAAGTTAAGCTTAGCTAACGCTTCCGGAGTAATAGTATTCCTTCTTAGGTTATAATCTGACCCAATCTCTGACGTGGTCCCGATCAACGTATCGTACTTTAACTCATTAACAACCTTAGCATTTTCTAACACTTCTTTGGCATGCGTCGACCGATCTAGAGCTTCCTTAGACAAATGATCACATAAAGGGTTTAAAAGTACTAAACTCTCAAAATCAAAATTTTTCATAACTCTCGCTAACGCACCCAAGTTACCCGGCGTTTTAAACTCTTGCGCTATAATATCCATAGAAGAAAGAAAAATGGAAGCCTTTATAAGCTCTTCTTTCCGTATTCAGATTATGCTTGTAGACGTCCATACTCATCTTACTGACAAAGCTTTTGATGAAGATCGCGCTGAAGTAATCAACCGTTCAAAATGTTCTGTTATAATTAACAATGGGTATACAGTTGAAGATAACCGCAAGACTTTAGCTTTAGCAATTAAACATCCCCTAGTCAAGGTAGGTCTGGGCTTACACCCTTCAGAAACCGCAAAAATGGATCCAAGGGACATGGACAAAGAACTAGACTTCATCTCTCAACAAGATATAGTTGCAATAGGCGAAATCGGTATCGATGGTACGTACGAAAACGTTGAACAACAAACTGAATACTTCAAAAAGTTTGTCCAGTTAGCTTTGAAAAAAGATTTGCCAATGATAATTCATTCTAGGAAAGCAGAATTAAAGATTATTGAGTATCTAGAAGAGGTTGGTGCAAAGAAAGTAGTAATGCACTGTTTTACCGGGAAGTTAAAGCTGGTTGAACGCGCAGAAAAAAACGGTTGGTACTTTTCCATACCACCAAATATTAACCACTCTACCCACTTCCAAGAGTTAGTAAAAAGAGTTTCTTTATCGCAATTGTTAACTGAGACCGACGCACCTTACCTTGGCCCAGATAAAGGCGAAAGAAACGAACCTAAGTACATTGAAGTAACAATCAAGAAGATTGCAGAGGTCAAAGGTTTGAATGAAAAAGAAGTCGAGAAAGCAATTTTTATGAACTATCAAAGATTATTTTAAAGATTTCCTAACTTTGTTGAAAGAAGTCTTTTTATTGTTCGAGATGCACTTTCTGCTTTTCTTTCAGCTTCTGCTATAACATACTTCTGCGCAATTCCAGGGAACAATTGTGATGCTGTATCGCTACCTTGGTACAAACCAACAGTCTCATATACTCCTACATCTACTCTTTTGCTTTCAGTTCCTTCACCTTCGTAGACAAATGTTTTAAATGGTAACTCCCAAACTAGTTCTCCTTCATATTTTAAAGGGTCTCCTTCTTTTCTTTTTTGCTCAACCCTATCACCAATCTCAACCAGCGTATCACTTAAAGTTTGCTCTAAATCACCTTCACCCACCAATGAAATAAGTACTTTATCATCGAGATTTATTTCAAAACCCAATTTATCAGGAACAGCATATCCTTTTTCTTCTAAAGCTGGTAAAACATACTCATCAAATAATCCCAGCCCCATCCTATTTCCAACCACAAAATTGCCTGATGCCATATAATGCGTGATTAAGAAGTAGTATTTATAACTATCGACAATCCTTTTTAAACTTGACTCAAAGGTTTAGAAACAAGCGCTCTAATACTGCGCCTAACTTTATCAGCCTTTTCTCCAACTTCAACCAACAAATACCTTTGCGCTAATATTGGAAACATTCTTGACGCTGTAGCATCACTATCATACACTCCTTCAACTTCATATATCCCTTTCATTACAGTTTCTTCTCCGGGTTTACCTAATACTTTAACTGTATGAAAATTATGAGGGTATGCATCCTTCTCTTTTCCTTTTCTCTCTCTTTCCTCTTGAATTCCTTCAATACTATCTCCCAACTCAACCAACGTATCGTTAAGCGTCTTCTCAAGATCTCCTTCACCCACCAATGAAATAAACACTCTCTTACCTGATTCTCTTAGCGGTTGATAATCTAACCTGTCTGGCACAAAACATCCCCTTTCTGAAAGGGCCGGAAGAACATACTCATCAAACAATTCTAACTCCATACTGTATCCCACTACAAAATTACCTGATACCATAAAGGAAAGGGTCTGAAAAACCTATATAAAGATATCGCACAATCCTTATATACATTAAAGTAAAACCTTTTCACTCCAATGATTAGCGATTTGATAAACCAAGAAAGGTTAGAAAGACTTACTCCTAGCGATAGAGCCATAGTGTTACTACAACTTTACCCAACTGATGAGGATGAAGCATTTTATGCCTTTCAAAGACAAGAGTTAAGAAATTTGTTGGGAGGCAAATTAGATAGGTTAAGGAGATTAAGAAATTATGACCAATTATCTGAACTAAATAATCCTGCTTTAATCATTTTCACGCCTGACGAATCTGGCAGCTACGATATTGATGAGTTTGAAACATTTTTTTCACACTTAAGGACTAACGGATTAGAAGATGTCCCAGTAGCTGTACAAACTGCTAACCTCAAGAGTGAACTCTATGAAGCAATCGAAGATAGAATTGTATCAATGGACTACACTCCTTTTGCCATGCGCACTTCAAATTTAGCAAAAGTCATTGAAAGAATCTAACGCTTCTTCATTTTCTTTATATGATAGAACAAGTAATACGTTCCTCCGCTAATCAACAATATAGCTACTAAAATAATGGAGAACATTATCAACTTATTTTCCACGATCGCATCACTCAGATAAACTGTCAAGACTGCAAACACAAACTCTGATATTAACGTTGCAAAGAAAAAGTGCCAAAACCTGTACCTAATAATACCTAAGAAATAGCTAACAATCTCTGATGGTGTAGCTAAACGAAACAACAACACTATCCAGAACGACGCATCTTCAGGCAACTTCTTATGATACTTATCCAACTTTTCAATATCAACTAACTTTTTCAGGATAGGATACCCTGCATACTTACCAATACCATACGCAACAACCGCTCCAGCTAACCATCCCAAAGTTAACAACATAATAGTGAACCACACTCCCCACACTGGCACAACGAACGGCACCAACACCACGCTACTAAAAGGCGACATTACTGCTGACGCGATCGCCATCATTAAGAATAAACTAATCCCCAAAATCGGATTTTCTTCCATATAATTTTCAGTAACTTCCACACTACTCTCAAAAAAACTTTGTAAAGTTAACGAAGACCAGAATATTATTGCAATAATGATAAGTAAAAGCGCAGTGAACAAAAGCTTATTCCTTGTTTTCATAACCAACTTCATATTACAAAACTATTTAAATTTAGCGATGTTTATGACAGATATGGATTATAAGAAGTTAGGATTCAAAGCAGGCATCGAGTGCCATCAGCAACTATCGTCGAAGAAACTATTCTGCGACTGCCCAGCCATTGTAAATGATCCTAACGAACCTGACGTTTTCTTTGAAAGGAAGTTAAGAGCTTCAGCTGGCGAGATGGGTAAGGTTGACAAAGCTGCTGCTTACGAAATGTCTAAAGATAGAATTTTCAAGTACGAAGGTAAGTCATCATCTTCATGTTTGGTTGAATATGATTCCGAGCCACCACACGCAGTAAACATGGACCACTTAATGACTGCTTTAGAAGTTTCTTTATTACTTAACGCCGATATTGTCGACGAAGTCCATTTCATGAGAAAGACTGTGGTAGACGGCTCAAACACTTCAGCTTTCCAGCGTACAGCTTTGATAGCCATGGACGGTTACATTGAAACTAGCAAGGGTAAGGTAATGATTGACTCGATTTGTTTAGAAGAAGAAGCTGCTAAAAAGTTAGAAGAAAAGAAACATATCGTACGTTACAGTTTAGACAGGCTAGGCGTAGCTTTATTAGAGATCGCTACTGACGCTTCCATACAAGATCCTGACCATGCTAAAGAAGTTGCAGAGAAGCTTGGCATGATATTGAGAAGCACTGGTAAGGTTAGGAGAGGTATAGGTTCTATTAGACAAGATGTTAACGTTTCAATTAAAGGTCATCCTAGGGTTGAAATAAAAGGTTTCCAAGAGATCCGCCACATGCCCAAAGTTATTGATAACGAAGTAAAAAGGCAAAAGAAAGAAAAGAAAGGTGAACCTCACGTTAGAAAAGCTAACACTGACGGCACCTCAACTTTTTTACGCCCCATGCCCGGAGCAGCACGAATGTACCCTGAGACAGACGTCCCTTCTATAAAGATTACTAAACAGATGATAAATTCTATTACTCTACCAGAGCTGTTTGACGAGATCGTACTAAGGTTAGAGAAAGAGTTTAATTTAACACCTGATTTGGCAAGAGAAATTGCTAAACAACAGATTGACTTAAACCGTTACAAGTATAAGAACATCAAACCTTTATTCATTGCCCAAGTTTTGATAGAATATCCTAAAGAGATAAAGAAACGTTTTAATCTGGACGCTGAATTAATTAGAGACCAACAGTACAAAGAAGTTTTTACTTATCTAAACGAAGGAAAGATCTCTAAAGATGCAGTGTTAGAAATATTAATAGGTTATATTAAAGGAAAGAAAGTTAACTTATCTAAGTACAAAGGTTTGGATGATAAAGAGTTAGAAAAGATTCTTAAGAAGGTTATTTCAAAGAACAAAGGCGCTCCTATGGGCGCTTTAATGGGTGAAGCAATGAAAGAGCTAAGAGGTAAAGTTGACGGTAAAAAAGTTATGAGCGTTTTGAAAAAGTTGTTATAGTTTCCATATCTATATATAGGTTTAAAATTCTTACATAAACATGTCTTTAGATCAAGAAATTAATCAGGCTTACGAATGGTTTCAAGAAAATGATGAAGATTCCGGGAAACAAGGAGCAAACTTATTTTTCGGCTACTGTATCATGTATAGGTTTGAACTTGCTTTAGAGTTTGTAGGCGTAGATGAACCTCGTCGAGAGTTTAGTCCCAATCCTTCAAGGGATATGCCTTCACTTGATACTGTACTAGCTAATTATGCAAAACATGAATTAACTTCTGAAGTAGCAAAAGGATTAATTGAGGCTCTTGAAGGACAGGCTAGAGCTTATTTAACCGAAAGAGGGTTTTATCCACCCAAATATTTACCTGTTGAAACTTTTGACCTCGATATAAAATTAAGATTCTTAAACGAAACTTTCGATGGTGACCAGTTTGAATTAGATTTGGATTTACCTCTTTGAAGAATTTAATTAGCTAACTTTCTACTAGATTTTAACCTTTTTCCACAAACTAAAATAAGGTAGCAACTTCTTTAATTTTACAGTCTTATTTATGTCTAAAATTACTTCAGTATTTTCTAAGTTTTCTTCATTTATATCTCTCATCATTTGGCGACAATTTCCACAAGGAGGGATTACAAAAACTTGCCCTTTCTCATCTTTCCATACAGCAACAATTTTTTTAATGTCATATTCTCTTTTTGTAACCATTGCTCCAATAGCTGCTTGCTCAGCACAAAATGTATGAGACCCAACATCTGAACAAACGCCGAGGTAAACTTTATTTTTACCAGTTAGTAAAGCACAACCTACATCGCCTATTATTCCACCTTTATACTTCCTAGATTTAACAACTGAGGCAGCCTTCTTAATCAATTTTTTATTATTCATTACTTTCTCTAATACAGCTTACTTTAAATTATTTTCTAAAAAACCCTTTAATAGGCTAGAAATCTTTTTAAGTTAAAAATATCTTCTAGAATTTCATGTCTACAAAAAGACCCCTATTAGAAATAGAAACTGTTGAAGGTTTTGAAGAAGGAAATGATTTGAGAAGAGCAATTCTAAGAGATTTTGGTGAAGCCGCTCTTGAAAGATTTATAGCTTATGGTATTGAAGTAGATATGCCTGATGAAACTTTAAATTTTGAAGGCTATCAGTTTGATAATGGACGGATAAGGGGGACACATTATGAATTTAGATTTGAAGAATCTGTAAGAGGGTGTTCTGTAAATGGAAGTATCGATTTTTTGGAGGTTTCTTATTCAACGTATAACACAGATATAGAATTCATCTTAGATTTAAACCCTCAAGGAGAAAATAGATATTTAAGATTAAAACTGGGGTCCATGTAGAATTATTTATAGACCTTACTTTCTAAAAAACCCTTTAATTTCTTCTCTATACTTTGCAACCAACAGTATTCCAAGAACAATCATGAACAACACAGCAGTTTCAGACATATAAGTTGACACTCCAATATCTTCAATCAAAATTAAATAATCTTCACGCGACAAACTTCTAATCCCTAAATCATACAACCACCCATTCTCATACTGTACAGAAGCAACAACATAGAACGTTTTATCTATTATCGGCCACAACCACGCTGTCCCTCCATAGAAAGAATCTAATACTAGATGTGAAACTCCATAAAACATTGCTACAAAGAACGCTTTCTTGTCCCACGCCCAGTACGCTACTCCTGCTAACAGCAACACAAAGAATATGTTTCCAAAGATAAACCTGTGCAAATCACCAAGGTAAAGGTCTAAATCAATGATCCACACTATTGGTAATAGAATAAACACATACTTCTTATCCAGTTTAGGGAATACTGCTAACAGAAAAAGTAAGGGTATAATCGCATGCACTAACGGTTCCATTATCTATAACCAATACTTTCTCCTTTTATAATTTCCGTAAAAACCTTTATATATACTTACTAATTATTCAACTTCATGCGAACACACACTTGCGGCGGTTTAAGGAAAGAAGACGTTAATAAAGAAATAACTTTATGCGGCTTTGTTGAAGCTACTAGAAACTATGGTAAGATTGGTTTTATAGATATTAGGGACAGATACGGTATAACACAATTATTCTTGAACAAAGAACTAGCTTCACAATTTGGCGAATTACGCAGAGAGTCAGTAATAAAAATCACAGGAAAAGTAAATGCAAGGCCCGATAACCAAGTTAACAAAGATATGCTTACTGGTGAGGTTGAAGTTGAGGTAGAAACTTTAGAAGTCTTGAACGAAGTACCCATTTTACCTTTAGAACTTGACGAATCCGTCGAAACTACTGAAGATACTCGGTTAAAGTACAGATATTTAGACTTAAGAAAACCTCGCATGCAAAAGAATTTAATATTAAGACACAAGGTTACGTTAGCCGTTAGAGACTTCCTTGATAAAGAAAACTTTTTAGAAATCGAAACTCCAATATTAGGTAAAAGCACTCCTGAAGGTGCAAGAGATTATTTGGTACCATCAAGAGTTCATCCTAAAAACTTTTACGCATTACCACAATCACCCCAGTTATTCAAACAACTGTTAATGATCTCAGGTTATGATAGATACTTCCAGATTGCCAAATGTTTTAGAGATGAGGATTTGAGAGCAGATAGGCAACCAGAGTTCACACAGCTTGACATGGAGTTCTCGTTCATTGATGAAGACATTTTATTTGACACTATCGAACGTTTAATGCAATACGTCTGGAAACGAGTTTTACAGGTAGAAATTCAACTCCCGTTCCAACGTATGACTTACGCTGAAGCAATGGAGAAACACAACTCTGACAAACCAGATTTAAGACAGAAAGGTGAGAAATATAAATTTGTTTGGATAACAGACTTTCCTTTATTCGAAGAAGATGAAGGCCGTTTGAAAGCCATGCACCATCCGTTCACTGCACCCAATCCTGAAGATTTGAGTTTAGTAAGGACAGAACCGATCAAAGCAAGATCAAGAGGTTACGACTTAGTGTTAAACGGTGTAGAGTTAGGCGGCGGTTCAATATGGATACATGATAGGGACGTACAAAAATTAATGTTCAAATCATTAGGTATAGAAGAAGATGAAGCTCAAAAGAAGTTCGGTTTCTTATTAGAAGCACTTAAGTTCGCACCACCCCACGGCGGGATTGCCTTTGGATTAGACCGTTGGATCATGTTAATGGCTGGCGAAGAATCAATTCGAGAAGTCATGGCTTTCCCTAAGAATAAAGATGCACGTGACGTCATGCTCGACGCACCTTCCAGTGTTTCCCAGAACCAGTTAGACGAAGTTGGCCTAGAGTTGAAGAAATGAACAAGTTTTCTGAAAACTTTTCAACTTTTTTCGGCGAATTCTTATAAAAAATGGTGATATTAGCTATTTATGGACAATAAGAAACAAAATCTATATCTTTTTGGTCTTGTCTATGCAATATTTTTGGGTTCACTAATCTATATTATTCCAGAATACAAAGATCTTTGGCTTGTACTTGAAGTGATAGTGTTACCTAATATCTACATGATTGGATATGAGATTTTAATACAAAGGGAGAAAGAGAAGAGTCAGAGAGATTTAGTAATGCTAACTAACTATTTTCAAAAAAGAAAAGATTATATAGCTGGAGGTCTTAACAATAAAACATGAAAAAGAAAGAAAAAACGAGGGAAGAAGAGATAGAAGAAATAGATAGAAAGATAGAAGAGACAATTATCAGGCTCTCAAAGCGAATTAGTCGGTTTTGAGTTTTTTCTTAAGCAAGATGAGAATAAAATACGGTGCAGAAGTGGATGCGGTGTACATAGAATTCAAGAAAGGAAATTTTCTAAGAATAAATTAATCGATGATTTAACAATTCTCGATCTTGACAAAGATGGCAATATGTTAGGTATTGAAATATTGGATGCAACGAAACGCTTCCCGATAAAAACTTTAAAGAAGTTCACGTTGAAAACTTAGCTGTTGTTCAGGGCTAAACCTTCTTAAACATTTTAACAAACTCTTCTTTATACTCTTTAAACTTACCTTCTTTGATACTTTCTCTAACTCTTTTCATAAACTCTTGCATAAAGAACATGTTATGTATCGTCAAGTACCGCTTACCTACCGGATCATTTTTCTTTAACAGATAACGTAAGTACGACCTAGAAAAATTCTTACACGTAAAACACTCACAATCATCAACAGGCTTCTCGTCAAACTTATACACTTCTTTACCAAGATCTATAATACCTTTGAAAGTAAACAGCATACCATGCCTAGCATTCTTTTGCGGCAGTATACTATCAAATATGTCAACACCTCTCTCAACACACTCAATAATTTGTTCAGGTTTTCCTACACCCATCACATACCTCGGCTTATTCTCATCTAAATGCGGCACAGAAACTTCTATCACTCTATACATCTTATTGTACGCTTCACCTATTGCAACTCCACCAATGGCATTCCCATCAAAATCCATTTCATTGATCGCTTTCGCACTTTCAACTCTTAGGTCATCAAACGTCCCACCTTGCGTAATCCCGAACAACAACTGCTTCCCATCATGCAACTCTTTACACTTTTTAGTCCACCTTAGAGACTTTTCTAAAGCTTCCGCATACTCTTCTCTGCTTCCTCCGTACGGTAGAACGCAATCTAAAGCCATTATCACATCACTACCAACTTT
>CAYTFL010000008.1:0-3872 GCA_964437105.1 Candidatus Woesearchaeota archaeon
GGCAAGCTATGTATTTACCATTATCTTCAACAATTTCAGAACGGCTGCTCTTTGGCTTGACTTTAATTTCTATTCTCATTCTAATAGTGTTCCCCAAGATACAGGCACTTCGTCAGAGACTAATTTTTCTTCACCGTAATAGACTTCTGTGATTAAAGTATATTCTGTATCTTCACCAGGAGCTTCCAAAGTTACAAATACTTCTGATGGAGTGTCGGAAGTTACATAGAAATCTTTATCAGGTTCAACAGTGGCAATGCCTACTTCTGATTCAACATCGTAAACAGTTACTACAACAGCGTCGACGAAAGCTGTTTCTTCAGCACTGTTAGAAATGTATAAAGTGAAAGTTATATCCTCAGTATTGTCTAAAGAATCTAAATCTGAATCGCCAGGGAATCCGACAAAGGTTAAAGTTGGATCTTCAGTGTCAAAATATGTGAAATAAAACGTTGCTACAGTGATTAAGAAAAGTATTACAGCTGTGAAGCGTGTCCAAGTTTGCCACCTCATAAGAATTCTTAAGGTATGTAGTTATTTAAAGTTTCCTCTTCAACAAAATGTAAATCGCCAGGTACGATCAAGCATTGTGGAAACTTTTGTAAAGGTTTTACATTTTTTGCAGCAGCGTATATAATAGTAGGATCTTTTGAACCCAACTGTGCACATACAACAACTTTTTCATCAGTTAACCCTAACTTTTCTATAGCTTCAGAAGCTTCCATGAACTTATTTTCTTTAGGCACTAAATCAAGTAAACATAAAGTGTGCATTGAACCGTTTTCTTTAATCACTCTTTTCGCAGCTTCAGCATCATGGAAGGCAATGGAAGTAGTTTTACCAAATTTGTATAATGAAAGACCAGTTATCCCTATAGCAGTTAACACTGAAGTATTGTTCACAATCTTAACCTCAACACCTTCTTCCTTAGCCTGCTGTAATAGAGAAATGTGAGTAGTGGCAGAAAAGACATCGCCTATGATAAGCAAGGCCACGTTGCTTGAAGCAGCTTGTTCCAACAAAACTTGGCCATCCTCAACGAAAGCGCGTTCAGCCAATATAACATCCTTACCGTAGAATTGTTTTAGGTCTTCTAATGAGCAAGATAGCTTAGATGTATAATTCTCCAAATATACAAAATCTGACTGTTTCACGAGCTCTAGACCCTTTACAGTGATATCCTTCTCATCGTTTAATCCGATGCCTATGAGCGATAACATTTTTACTCTATTTTAGGTAAACACAAACTATATAAACGTTGGCGTATTCCATTTTTTTGGAGAGAGAAGAAGACGAGAAGGATTAAAATTCTCTGGTTAAAGATGAAATTGAAAGCAATTTTACCCAGCATGAGGGAAAAGAAGCGATATGTAGCGTTTGAAGTTGAAAAACCCGCAAAAGCTAGCCTTGCCGAGGCAAAATCAGCCATTATGGGGAGCGCGAAAGACTTCCTAGGAGAGCTAGGGATGGCTAAAGCAGGAATACTTTTTCTGAAAGACTGGAACGATCAAAAAGGAATTATGAGAGTAAATAGTAAATATGCTAATCATGCCAAAGCCGTGCTAGCTTTAGTGAAAGAAGTTGACGGGAAAAAGGCAAAAATTAAAAGTGTGGCAGTATCAGGAGTTGTTAACAAAATAAGGGAGTCACACTTCTAAAGGAGGAATAAAAAAATGCAAGAAGGCCAACATCAAATGATGGGTTATGACAGAGCAAGTACCATGTTTAGCCCAGACGGACGTTTATTACAAGTAGAGTATGCGAAAGAAGCAGTTAAGCAAGGAAGCACAGCCATAGGTGTTGTGTGTAAAGATGGAGTTGTATTGATAGCAGATAAAAGAGTGGCAGACAAGTTAATCGTGGGAGAAGCTATAGAAAAGATCTTTCAAGTGGATAAACATATGGCAGCTACAGCGACAGGGTATGTTATGGATGGTAGAGTTTTGATTGAAAGGGCGCAGTTGATAGCGCAGCAGCATCAAGTAACGTACTCAGTGCCAATTGAGACTGTAACTTTAGTGAAAGAAGTTTCTGATATTAAACAATCTTATACGCAGTACGGCGGAGCTAGGCCGTTCGGAGTTTCAATATTATTTATTGGAGTGGATGAAGCGCCTGTGTTGTTCGGAACGGAGCCGACAGGGATTTTCTTCGAGTATAAAGCTACAGCAGTGGGAGAAGGTGCTGATGCAGTTAAAGAAATATTGAGGAAAGAGTATAGTGAAAATATCTCAATGGATGAAGCGATCAAGATGTCAGTGAAAGCTTTGAAAAGAGTGTTAGGCAAAGAGTTTGATCTGAGAAGGATTGATGGAGCATTCATTAGTCTGCAAGATAAGACGTATACAATAATTGATAAGAAGAAGTTGAAGGCGTAAAAATGGTAAGAATAGATGATGCGATAATTGCGAGGATTAAGAAAGAAGGCGAAGTCTTTGAAGTCTTAGTAGATTGTGATAAAGCTTTGGATTATAGAGACGGAAAAATTGAAGATCTTTCAGAAGTTTTAGCCACACCAAATATCTATAAAGATGTTAAGCAAGGTGAGAAAGCGTCTGAGAATGAAATGAAGAAGCTGTTCAAAACGGAAAGTGAGAAAGAAGTGGCGCAGATTATTGTGAAAGAAGGAGAGATACAGTTGACTGCCGATCATAAGAATCGGTTGAGAGAAGTTAAACTTAAGCAGATTGTAACGTTCATACATAGGAATGCGGTTGATGCCAAAACAGGGTTGCCGCACCCAGTGCAAAGGATTGAAAGTGCTATGCAAGAAGCGAAAGTTAGGATTGATGAGTTTAAGCCTGTTGAAATGCAGGTTCAAGAAGTGATTACAAAGTTGAGGCCGTTGCTTCCAATAAAAGTGGAAGTTAGGGAGATTGAAGTTCAGATTCCTTCACAGTATGCAGGAAGTGCGTACGGTAGCGTGAAGCGTCTCGGTAAAATACTGAGAGATGAATGGTTGAACGATGGATCGCTTAAAGCAGTAGTAGAAATACCTGCCGGTGTGCAGGAAGAACTAGAAAATGAGTTGAACAAGTTAACGAAAGGAGATGTTAACCTAAAGATACTTAATAAAAGATAAGGAGAATATAAAAAATGAGTAGTAAATTGTTAGTAGAAGCAAAACAAGTCGTCATACCTGGCGACATCTTGGCAGAAGGAATGGAATTTTTGCCAGGCAAAGGTGCATTTAGAGAAGGAGAAAAAGTTTTTTCCTCACAAGTTGGATTAGTGAACGTTAGCGGAGGAAGAGTTATACATATTATTCCTTTAGCAGGACCGTTCATACCAAAAGCGAATGATACAGTTATCGGAGTTATTAGAGATATGTCTTATAGCTCATGGTTTGTTGATATACGCTTCCCATACGATGCATCGCTGTCATTAAGAGACGCTAGCTCCGAATTTATTGAAAGAGGAGCGAGTTTAAGCGATTTCTTTGCAGTGGGAGACATAATTTTAACTAAAATTACAAATGTTACAAAATCGTTTAACATTGATTTGACAATGAAAGGGCCAGGGCTGCGTAAGCTTAAAGGTGGTAAAGTGATTGAAGTACCATCTTCAAAGGTGCCGAGAATTGTTGGAAAACAAGGTAGTATGATTTCGTTGCTTAAAGAAAAGACAGGATGTACAGTGTTCGCTGGACAGAATGGAAGGGTCTGGATAAGAGGACCAACACTGGGCGCGGAAAATCTTGCTACTGAAGCCATAATGTTAATTTCAGAAAATTCACATGTGAGCGGTTTGACAGAGAAAGTTAGTGCTTTTCTTGATAAAGGCGCTAAGGAGTTACAAAAATGAAATACGAGAAAAGAATCGATGGAAGAAAGTTCGATGAGATTCGGCCAATGAGTGCGAGAGTCGGTGTT
>CAYTFL010000008.1:3882-11609 GCA_964437105.1 Candidatus Woesearchaeota archaeon
AGATTGGAAAAACTCATGCGATTGCAGCTGTGCATGGACCAAGAGAACTTTTTCCTAAGTTTTTACAAATACAAGATAGAGCAAGGTTGCGATGCCATTATAATATGATGGCTTTCTCAGGATCTGGAGACAGAGTTCGACCAGGTACTAGTAGGAGAAGTAAAGAGATTAGTATGGTTACTGAAAAAGCTTTAGAGCCAGCGTTAGATCTTTATTCGTTCCCGAAAGCAGTAGTAGATGTTTACGTTGAACTTGTGCAGACTGATGCAGGGACAAGGTGTGCAGGAATTTGTGCAGCAGCCTTAGCATTAGCAGATGCAGGGTTTGCAATGAAAGATGTTGTTGCAGCTGTGTCAGCAGGTCTTGTAGGAGACAAAGTTGTTATAGACTTAGATAAGGCTGAAGAAGACTTTGAAGGAGGAGCTGTTGATATACCAATTGCAATGGTTCCAAGGACAGGCGAAATCACTTTATTGCAGTTAGATGGAGAGATCGGTAAAGAAGATCTTGATAAAGCAATAACAGCAGGCAGGAAAGCTTGCGAAGAGATAGCGAAAGTGCAAAAGGAAGCCTTAAGAGCAAAGTATGCGGAGGCAGAAAAATGATAACGAAAGAATACGTTGAATCAGTTGTTACAAAGAATGCACGGATTGACGGAAGAAAGTTTGACGAGTACAGAGATGTTACCATTGAGTATGGTGTGTCTAAGAAGTCAGCTGAAGGTTCTGCACGTGTAAAAATTGGAGAAACTGAAGTGATCGCAGGCGTTAAACTAGATTTAGGTACGCCGTTCCCAGATAAGCCTGATGAAGGTTCTATCATGGTGAATGTTGAACTTTTACCTTTATCATCCCCACATTTTGAAAGTGGACCGCCTAGCATTGATGCTATAGAGATGTCAAGAGTGACAGATCGAGGTATTAGAGAGTGTCATGCTATCAACTTTAAGAAGTTGTGCGTGGAAAAAGGTGAAAAAGTTTGGCTAGTGTTCATTGACATCTATCCAATTAACGCAGCAGGTAACTTGTTTGATGCTTGTACATTGGCTGCAATGGCAGCGTTGCGTGATGCAAAGTTCCCAGGACTTGTAGACGGAAAGGTAGACTACTATCAGAAGACAGAGAATGATCTTCCAATAGAAAGGTTGCCAATCAGTTGTACAGTTTGGAAAGTGAAGGATCAGTTGTTAGTGGATCCAACGCAAGAGGAAGAAAATGCATCTAATGCAAGAGTTACAATCGTTTTCACTGAAGACGGTAAGATCTGTGCAATGCAGAAAGGTAAAGATGAGTCGATGACGCAAGAAGATGTAATGAAAGCTGTCGATATGGCAGAAAAAACTACAGAAATGTTGCGAGGTAACTTTAAATGAAGGGCCAATTCACTAAGTACGAAAAAGCTAGAATTGTTGGAGCCAGAGCTTTACAGATAGCTATGGGTGCACCAATCCTTTTGAAACTTAAGAAAGCAGAGTATGCGGAGTTAAACTTTAACCCAATTAACATTGCAAAGAGAGAGTTTCAGAAAGGGGTTTTACCTCTAACAATCAAAGAGAATTTACCTGATAAGAAAGTGATAAGGTAATCACTTCTTTTTTATTTTCTTTAACTTTTTCTTAAGATTTTGAATAGATTGTAAGTTTTCTATGTGAGAAGGAAATTTAGTAAACTTTTTACCCCATTTGTTGATGTAAGCAAGGTAATTAGAGTCCTCGCGGATAGACGGTTGTTTAGTTTCATCAGAGTAGCCTAGAGTGATTATTACTTCAGGGTCCATCTCTTCAGGGATGTTTAAAATTCTGTGGATCGCTTCGTTATCAAAAGCGCCTACCCAGCAAGAGCCTAAGCCGTACTCAGTTGCGCATAGAGTGATAGCGAAGGAAAAGCTTGCGCAGTTTTGAATGCTAAACATTTTACCAAGTTTGCCGTAATGTTTGTTCACATCCTTATAATCGTTGCATATGACAAGGAATACAGGCGCTTCAACCATCCAATCTTGTTGTAAGCAAGCGTCAGCTATCTCTTGACGTTTACCTTGATCAGTTACAATGACAACTTTCCAATTTTGTAAGTTGCCTGAAGAAGGAGTGAATCTTGCTAAGTCGATTATTTCGCCAACTAAGGATAGAGGAACATCTTTATCTTTGTACTTGCGAATAGAACGCCTGCTCAGAAACACATTCTTGAATTGCATAGTTGGTTAGTAGTATAGTAAGTATATAAGAATTACGTTTAAGCTGCCATCTTATCCTGTGCGTGATCAGCTAACACCTTTGCTTTAAGTTCTGCAATTTGTGCGCTGTGTGCAGCAATCTGTTTGTTTAAACTGTTAACTATTTCTTCACCCTTAGTTTCAGCTGCAGAGATTTGCTGTTCTTCTTCGATTAATTTTGATTCCATACTCGATAAAGCTTGAGAGTAACTCTTTAAAGTGTCTTCAAGACCGTGAAGCTTTTGTAAGTTTGCAGTCAATAATTGTATTGTGGGAAGATCTAATACACCAGGTTCAGAAGCCTTTTTACAAGTTTTAATTGTATCCAAAATCGAGTCAATTGTACTACTTTGGACTTTGACAATCTCTTTTACTCTGTCAAGATCTTCTCTTTCTTTACCTTCAAAAGCACGAATCCTTCCTTCATTTTCAATTTTTGCTAAAAGAGATTTACCACTTTGGGCATCACCACCCATTTCCTCGATACCTTTTATACCTTTTCCAACTTGCTTGAATAAGTAATCGGATCTTCTTATTAGAATTTTTACATTGCTTATTACCTTCTTAGACTCCCTTATATCTTGCTTTAATTTACTAGACAAAGAGTCAATATTAGATTTTTGTTCCTCGGCACCTTTTTCTATGTTATCATAAAAAGCTTCTAATGCCTGATACTTTTGTTCTGCTTCTGCACTCGCGTCGCCAATTGTAGAAGTAATATCGTTAACAAGATCTTTTTGCTGCTCTGTAGATCCAGCAATCGCGTCAGCCGCAGCTTTCTCTTCCATTTTACGTTTAATACCACCAATTGTTAAAGCATGAGAACGTTGACTGAACCTAGCTAAGTCGTCAGCTAAGCCTACTGCACTCTTTCCTATGCCAGTTATTTGACTGAAAAACCAACCAATGGCCCTGAAAGGAAGTTTGATTATCCACCATAAAGCAATGAAAGGTAGTTTTAGCAAATCCCCTATGCCGCTTAGAATGTCTAGCTTGAATAGGACCCAGATAAGGACAACAACAACACCGATAGTAACGAAAAGGCCAGCACCACCTCCCAAAAGATCGAGTAAACTCATCAAAATGTTTATATATTGACAAATATATTAATCTTTCTATGTTATACGGGAAGTTGGTAGATCTTTATCTCGAGTTAGAAAAGACTACAAAAAGGCTAGAAAAGACTTACATCCTTGCAAAGTTTTTCTTATCCTGTCCTAAAGAAGATCTGGAATATGTAGTGTATCTAGTACAAGGTAAAGTGTTTGCGCAGTGGGACGAGCGTAAGCTAGGGATGAGTTCTAGGTTGTTGTTGAAAGCAGTGTCGTCTAGCGCAGGTGTTAGTTCTAACAAGGTAGAAGATATGTGGAAGAGAGAGGGTGATCTGGGATCAGTTGCTGAGAAGTTGTGGGCTAAGAAAAAGCAGCAAACGCTATTTAGAACGACGTTGAGTTTAAAGAAAGTTGTAAACAATATTAGAAAATTATCTACCCTTGAAGGGCAAGGGACAGTTAATAAAAAAGTAGGGTTGGTTTCAGAGTTGTTAGGGTCGGCGTCAGCGCAGGAGGCACGGTTTATCGTAAGAACAGTTACTGAAACGTTGAGGACAGGAGTAGGAGAAAGCGCTATCAGGGATGCGTTAGTTTGGGCATTCTTTGAGCCAAGCGTTAAGAAGTTGAGCTTAGAAGAAGCTGTAGAGTTAAAGACGAAAGAAGAGAAGGAAAGTACGAATAAGGCTGCCGAAGAAGTGCAGCATGCGTTCAATATGTGTACAGATTATGGTAAGATTGCATTAGAGTTGAAAGAGAATGGGCCGGAAGGGTTGAAAAAGACTAAGTTGACCGTCGGTAAAGCCATTAAAGTTATGTTGTACCCTAAAGCTAAGGATATTGTTGAAGGATTAGAGACCGTAGGTAAGCCAGCAATGATTGAGCCGAAGTTAGACGGATTTAGAGTGCAGATACATAGGAGTAAGGATGATGTTAAGTTGTATACGCGAAGGTTAGAGAATGTGACTAAACAGTTTCCGGATGTGGTTAAAGTTGTTAAGAAGAATGTTCGGTCGAAAGATGTTATACTGGATACAGAGATTGTTGGTGTTGATCCTAAGACGAAAAGGGCTGTGCCGTTCCAAGCGATATCGCAGAGAATTAGGAGGAAGTATGATATTGAACAGTTAGTGAAAAAGTTGCCAGTAGTTGTGACAGTGTTTGATGTAATACAGTTGAATGGAGAGAATATGTTAGACAAGCCGTTCGAAGAGCGAAGGAAAAAGTTGAAGGCGGTAGTGAAAGATGAAAAGAATAAAGTTGAAGTTATTGAACAGTTGGTTACAAGTGATGTGAAAAAGATTGAAAAGTTTTACAAGAAGTGTTTAGAGAAAGGGCATGAAGGTATCATGATGAAGAAAATGAGTGGTGTGTATAAGCCAGGTAAAAGAGTAGGTAGTGGTGTGAAGATTAAGCCAGTAATGGAGTCATTAGATTTAGTAATTATTGCAGCAGAGTGGGGTGAAGGAAAGAGGGCTAAATGGTTAAGTAGTTTTACTGTTGCTTGTAGAAGTAAGAACCAATTTCTAACTGTTGGTAAAGTTGGAACAGGGATTAAAGAGAAGAGTGAGGAGGGAGTTAGCTTTGAAGAGTTGACGAAAGCGTTGAAACCTTTAATAATTTCTGAGAAAGGGAGGACTGTAAAAGTCAGGCCAAAAGTGATACTTGAGATCGTTTATGAAGAGATACAAAAGTCGCCGAGTTATAGCTCAGGATATGCTTTAAGATTCCCTAGAGTTCAGAGGCTCCGCGTCGATAAACCGTTGTCTGAGATAAATACTATAGAAGATTTGAAAGTGTATTATAAGCATCAGAAAAAGTAAATTTTCGTCCATCATAAAGAGTGAAATTGGTTATTATTGGCTGGGAAGAACAGATAAGTTTAAATACAAGTATCCATTAATGTTGTCTGTTACGAGTAACAATACGTAACAAAGATTGTCAATAACAAAAAAAGGGGATCATCCCTGGAGGGAATGCAAATGATCGTTAAAGAAGAATTTTTAAGCAAACTGAGGCAACTTTTTGGTCTTAATCTCTATGAAGTGAAAATCTGGACAGCGTTGTTGTCAAGAGGGATTTCTACAGCAGGAGAGTTGTCAGAAATTGGTGATGTTCCAAGGAGCAGAACCTATGATGTACTTGAAAGCCTAGAGAAAAAAGGTTTTATTGTAATGAAGTTGGGGAAACCTTTGAACTACGTTGCAGTTGAGCCAGCCGAAGTTGTGGAAAGAGCGAAAAAGTTAGTAAACAAAAACGCTAAAGAGAGTACAAAACGGTTGGATAACCTGAAAGGCGGAGAAATGTTGAATGAGTTAGATTCATTGTATAAGCAAGGGATCGAGTTCGTTGAGCCAGCTGATCTGTCAGGCGCTTTGAAAGGTAGACACAATGTTTATACGCACATGGATACCATGATTAAAAATGCGAAGAAGAATGTGATCATCATGACAACTTCTAAAGGGCTTGTTAGAAAAGTTGATGCTTTGAAAGGAACTTTGCAAACGTTGTCTAAGAAAGGTGTGGATGTGAAGATTGCTGCGCCTATAGACAAAGATGATGCGGAAGTTGCTAAAGAGTTGATGGAGTTCGCTAAAGTTCGTGCAGTGAAAAACATGGATGCAAGGTTCTGTATCGTAGATGATAACGAAGTGGTTTTCATGGTGATGGATGATAAGCAAGTGCATCCAACGTACGATGTAGGTATCTGGGTGAATACACCATACTTCGCAGCAGCGTTGAGTAACATGTTTGGTATGGCTTGGAAGAGCATGAAAGATGCCGGCGTTGTTATGAAAAACTTGAATTAATTATTTTTCCATTTATTTTTTAACCAAATTATTCCTTTATAGTCTTCTTTCTTAGCGTAATTCTCTTTAAATAAGATACTAGAATCGAACAAATCTACAACATCTTTGAACATAGTTTTAAAATAGAGTTTAGTCTCTTTTTCATTAACAAGCTTTTTGTATAAGCTAATCGCTAGAAACTCGTAGAAGTTGAATAGTAAAGTATCATAGCTTAGAGATACCTCTTTAGTACTACCCTGTTTATTTCTAATTCTCTCTTTAAATTCAAATAATTTGACTCTTAATTCCCTCTCTTGTCTGACTAAGTCTCCAAAAAGGTTAGTTCTGTTAATCTGTTTGGTATTTTCGATTGTTAAATAGAGTAGTATTAGGGAGAGGAAAGTAAATATTAAAGTGAAGAATTGACTAATATCCATAAGAGCGTCCCCAACCTTTCTTAGATTTTTTCACGCTCTTTTTCTTCTTAGTTTTCTTTTTCTTAACCTTCTTAGTCTTAGGTTTTGATTTCTTCATGGCGTTAAAAAAGAGATTATCTTATTTAAATTTTATCTCTTTGCTTGTTGCCACATTATTTTAAAATATTCTCTAAATGAGCTAGAAACTTCTTTACTAGTGATTAAGAAAGTTATTAGTTTATCCCAGTTTACAATAGCTACATTATTCCCGTGAATGTTTATGCCAGCGGGAGTGTGTTGCTTAATGAATCTTACTTCAGTTAGTTTACTCTTTTGGAAAGTTTTTGCAATAGCCTTATCTCTTAAGTCTTCATTAAAGATAACTTTGTACTTAATACCTTTGTTAAGTCGTTTTTTGTTGATTTGTTTGAAAAAAGCGTGCCAAACCTCAGGGTTGAGATCCTGTCCGCCTCTGGCGCCAAAGATAAGGATTTCTTCACCCTTCTTTAATTGATTGATAGCGTTCTGCATGACAGACTTTAAACCTTTGTATCCGTCAAAGACGTTAGCTTCCTGTTTGTCTGGCTTTGTTAATTGCAATTCTTTGAGTTTAGGTAGGATTTCTTTAACTTCATTCTTTTTTTCTTCAAGAAGGTCTATGATTGTTTCAGGGTTTTGGGCTTCAAAGTACTTTCTGTTTGATTTAATTTTGTAAGAGACTAAACCTTTCTCTATAAGCCTGTTTAAGGATTCATATACTCTTGATCTATGAACTTTAGATTTCCTTGCAATGGGAGTGGCTGTTGATGAGCCTATTTGTAGTAAAGCCAAGTAAATGTTAATTTCATTATCAGTTAGACCTATTTCTTTCAATACTTTCATGAGTGAATTAGAAGATTTAGATTATATAAATGTTGTCCTTTTGAGGGAGACAATGATTTAATTAGTAGTTGTTAAGCCTGTTTAGTGAGATGGATATAAGACACTACGATTTAGACCAAGCAAGAAAGTATAAAGAAGTTCAGGAAGAGTTTTATAGAGGAAGGCCAGATAGTTCAAGAATTTTGCTTTATTCTAGAATCCCAGATAACTTAGAAGGGAAAAGAGTTTGGGATCTTGGTTGCGGGTTTGGTAGAGATGTTAAGACTTTATCAGAAAGGGGAGCGATAGCTTATGGAATAGATTTATCAGGAGAAATGATTGAGCTAGCAAGAGAAGAGTATCCTGAGTTAAAAGAGAGGTTCAGAGTTGCAAACTTTAAT
>CAYTFL010000009.1:0-11453 GCA_964437105.1 Candidatus Woesearchaeota archaeon
GAGTTTTAGTTTTATTTTCAGGGGTTGGAACGTACCCTTTAGTGATTGTGAGGAATGCTAAACCTAGTTTAGTGGTGGGTGTGGAGAAGAATCCTGTTGCGCATAAGTATGCTGTAGAAAATTGTGAGAAGTATTCTAACATTGAGTGTTATAATATGGATGCTCAAGAGTTTAAGTGTGAAGAAAAGTTTGATAGAGTGGTTATGCCGTTGCCAAAGTCTGCGGAAAATTTTTTGGAAATTGCTGTGTCTTGTTTGAAAAAAGGGGGGGTTGTGCATTTTTATGATTTTGTGCAGGAAAAAGAGTTTCCGGAAGCGTCTTTAGAAAAAATTGAGAAGAAAATAAAAAGTTTTAAAGTTTTACAGACGGTAAAGTGTGGACCGTTCGCGCCGGGTAGGTACAGAGTTTGCGTGGATTTCATGGTTTAAAACATGTGGGTTAACTGGTCGTACATGTCTGCAAAGTCTGGAAGGCATAGGTAAAGGCCTTTCAAAAAAGGTGCGTCGTGTAAAACAGTGGCGGCAGTTTCTGCAAGGAGTTCATCTAATACTATTTTGCATGCTGCAACGCCTGCGACCGCGCCAACCAATGGTTTGCCTGACTTACTTTTTACAGAACTTGCTATGCCTGTGCCTAAAATTAGGTAAGGTAAGATCGTAGATATGCCCCAAGTGTCTGCGTGGCCCAGTTCGTGTGCTAAAGTGTATGCTAAATCTTCTTCTTTGCTATCATAAAGAGATACGTTTATGTGTAAGTCGCAAGGTTCGCGTAGTACAATCTCTTTTCTGTCTGGATAAGCTATGCCTGGCATCTCCATGCAACCTTCGCTATCTTCAATCCTTACTTTCCATTTAGTTCCCCAGTAGTTTTTGACTGTGCTACCGTTGTAATCGATGTCCCAATCATGTGTCCTTATGTAGTGTTTTAGTTTATATTCCAAATCGTTTCCCATTTTTCCTCCTATAGCTTACGCTATTTGTGTTTTTTTATGAGATATCTCGTCGCTGTGGTCGCTATATTGTTTAATAGATGGAAAGTTTAAATGAGTTTACCGAAAAAAGTTGGAAATCTTTCAGAAAAATTGGAAGATTTTCAGTGATCTCTATGAGCTAAGTAAGATCCTGCACTAGAAAATTCAAAATATTCTGGGTTGTCTACACTAAGAATGAATTGACTTATAATGTCTTCAGCTGTTTCTTGGTTATCTTGGGGAGGATCGAAAGGGTCCATGCCTAGAAATAAATCGTATGCTGCTATCACATTGACTAAGGCTTCACTATAAGGTACTAAATCTATCCAAGGACCGAATCTTCTTTTCAGGTGTTCTTGTCTGTCTATGATATAACAGGGATTACTTGATGTATCACCCCAACGAATAACACATAGAGTGCTTTCAAGATCCTCTGCTAAATCTTCAAGGAAGACACAGTAATCGCTTGTTCCCTGGATTAATTCTGTTACATGGAAAGGTGGTCTCATTAGTTATTTGGAGAAAGGTTTATTTTAATTGTTTTTCTATTGAAGAAACTAGGTTTTGAAGTCAATCCCAATAACATAAATCTCTTTAGAACGCATTCTTGTGGCTTTAGGAACGTAGCGTTTGACAAAAGAGAAACACTTCTTTACTTCTTTAACCAATTCTTCAGTTTCTTGAGACTGGAAAGTTTTTACAACGAAGTTGCCGCCTTTCTTAAGATGGTTTTTTGCTACTTGGAAAGACATTTTTGAAAGTTCTAATGATTTGTATTGGTCTAATTCTTTGTTACCTGAGGTTTTGGGTGCTATGTCAGATAAAACTGCGTTAAACTTGCCTAAATTTTTAGTAATTTCAGGATCTGTGATATCACCTTTGATAGTCTTTACGCAAGGAATTTTTTTAACTCTTACTAAATCTATACCTATAATCTCTCCGTCAGTGAATTTCTTAATAACTTGTAACCATGAGCCGGGTGCGCAGCCAATGTCTAAAACTCTATCTTTCTTTTTTATTACTTTATACTTCTTTTGAATCTCTAAAAGTTTGTAAGAAGATCTGGCTCTGAAACCTTCTTGTTTAGCTTGCTTGAAATACTTATCTTTACGTTCGTACATAGGAATAATTTATCTTTTGGTCATTATATGTTTTTCTAAGAATATTGGATCCTTGGGCCTGTCCTTTTCATCATAGCGGTGCAGGCTCGTTCAAGGAGTTCGCTATCACCATGTTCGTCAACTTCTGCCCAGAATCTTTTTTGATCGTTGAATATTGTGTGGTACATTACGTCTGGAACGTCTTCCCAGGTTTGTTGTTTTGCATCTCTAAATTCTTGGAGAGTTCCATACCTTTCTGTGCCAATCCTTTCTTCAAGAGCTTCTCTTAAAGTTAAACCTTCTCTTGCAAGTTGTCTTAACTTTCCAAAGTATTCTAAAACGTCTTCTTGGAACTCTTGCGGATCAAAAGATCGTGAGCCGCAGTCGTAGATTGCGCAGCGGTGTAAAGCTGGTACGAATAAATATCTTCTATCGCTATATTGGAATTGAGTTCGTAAGAATTCTGGAGTTAATAATGCGCCTTTACCTTGTTTGACTAAGTCTGTGCCTTCTAAACAAATTTTATATTCTGATTGATCTTCAACCATTCTAAACCTGCCTTCTAAGTAAACTACAGTAGCACCTTCGTAGTTGGGATGTTTATCAGAGTCTCGTAAGTAACTATCAACTTCTGTGACAATTTCTTCTGCTCTTGGACCGCCTATTGTGAAAAAGGTTAAGTGTTTAATTGAACCTTGTGATCTTTTAGTGTTAGCTTCGCCTTTCTCAACACCGTTTTCGTATGCAGAGATTAAGTATTCTATGTTGCGTTTAGCCGATAAGCCTGTAGCGACTACGTCGCCGATGAATAAGTGTGCGTTTTTTACTGGGACGATCTTTGAGTAGCCAGTTTCTTGAGCCTCCCACATTTCGTGTTCTTCTCTTTCGCCTCTTTCTTCGTCCTTTCTAGCTCTTTGGCATGATACAAAAGATTTGGCGAAGTGTTCGAAATTGTAAGCTTCACTTAATGCTTCAACTATTCGGAAGTTTTCTGCGCCTCTAAGTATAGAATATACTGTTGTTTGGTGTTCAAGTCTTCTATCTGCAAAGTGTTCTAAATCAGGGTGGTTTAGGGCTGCACGTATGCCTCTTTGTAAGTGTGAAGGGTATTGAGTTTGACCGAAAATTTTTGGGTCGTTGCATAAATTTCTTGTTAATGGATGGGATACAATTAGTCTTTTTATTTGGTTGTTACCACCGGTAATTCTATAATATTCTGCGGTGCCGGTACTGAGTCTTCTAGCGCTATCGTAAACAAGTCTTTCAGGTTGCATAATTTGTGTTTTTATTAAAACATTTAAAAGTTTTCTGGAACTACAAACCCAAGTTTAACGATCGTTTGTATTCTAAAGCAGAAGGGGCTTCACCGCCGTGCCAAGAGAACTTTGGACGCATTCGTACAGGGATTAAACGTTCTGAGTTGTCGTCCAATATTATAGCTGCGCCTTTTTCAGCTGGGAGCATGTTAATGTAGCCAGTTAAAGTATCACCAAGATATGACTGCATCATTGCGTTTAGTGCGTCAACGTCTCTCCTTGCAGTTAATCTATGGGCTAATACGATATCACTTTGTGTTAAAACGTCGGTATGAATTTTTCCGGGTTGTTGTGTGATCAATAATAATGATAAACCTGGCTGTCTACCTTCACGTAAGATTGTTACCAGAGCGTCAGTGGCGGCAGTTTTGCCTTTGAATGGCAGCATTTCGTGGGCTTCATCGATAAAGAACCAGACTAAAGGTTTCTTTTCTTCAGATTTTGTTTCTTTTTCTATCTTGAAGTAAGAGTAGCCTACTTTGATAGCTTCAACTTCTTCAACTTGTCGTGAAATCATACGTTCAATGAAAATTCTGTTTGCAATTAGACCGATTACTAAAGATTTTATTCCCCAGCCGCCGCCTTTTATCATTGCGTAAGCGGATACGTCTAATACTGATACGGAGCCGCCTTTGATTAAAACGTTAATGTTAGTGCCTTTGTCAGAGAATAAGCCCCAGCCTTTAGCAGTCTTTAAACGGTTGATGGCTTCGTTCTTTACAGTGTTTTCAAAGGTTTCATCGTTCTTTATTGCTTCCATCATGTCGTCTAACGTGTAGTCGATTTGGTTCTTTTCTGCGAAGTCGCCTAAAGTTTTTTCTATTAAGACAGAAACTGGGTGGGAGCCGCCCATTTCGAAGGCTAAGCGCCAGTCTTCGCCGGAAAGTTCTGATGCTTTGATAGAGAAAGGGTGGTCAGTAGGTATTCCACGGTCTTTAGTTTTTTGAAAGACGCCTTCAGGTGTGAAAATCTGAATTTTGTCTAAACCTTTAGGTTCTAATTCCCACATTTCTAATAGGTCAGCGTCCTTTTCGTTAGGGTATTTCATGGACCAGTAAATGCCCATAGTGTCAAGCATGATGATGGCTAAATTTTTTGAAACTTCGTCAGGTAAAGCGATCATGCCTTCAGCGATTACGCCTGCTGAATAGGATTTCCCTGAATTGTGGGATATAACTCCGTTGGCTATGAAAGAATGATTTTTTGGTACTCTGAGATCATATACTTTCTTAACACCAGAGATTTTGCTGATTTTTTTTATTGGTGAAAGGTATAGGTTGTTTGAAAAGTGTTTTCCTTTTTTTATTAGGTTGGTATTCTTTAGCTTTTGTTTCCATTTTTTTACTTCGGGGATAGATGTAGCGTTAATAAGATGGTCCGTTTCTTTTATTTTGTGAGCCTTTTTCCAAATAAGTTTTTCATTTTCTGCTATTAGTAAAGGATGTTCTTTGGTGACGTCAAGGTATTGGCCATCTTCAGTTTCAATTCTGAACAAATCTTCTGATTCTATAGGATATTTTAAGAGTTTAGCATTTTCCCATTCCCAGGTGCCTTCAAGATTGTAAGAATAAACTTTGTCTTTATTTTCGTTGAATTCTTTTATTGGTTTAAATCCTTTGTCGGTGAAGATAGGAGTTTCGCCAGTTAGACAACCTCTTTTCCCAACAACAAAAACAACGTGTGATCTTATAACGTCCATGTAAACATAGTTAGATAAAGTTGTAGTTTGACCCATTTTTACGTAACTTCTAGCTATAAGAATCGTTCCTTTATCACCAAACTTTTTTTTGTCAGCTTCGTTTCTACCTATGACTATGTTGAAAGGCATGGAATGTTAAGAGCATCTTGGTTTAATAAAGCTTATCATGTTTAATAAGTTAAAAATAGTAACCTATATAAGTAAAAGTTAACTTTTTTCTTCCCTATGAGTAATACTGTAAGAACTGTACTGTTGTTAGGACTGTTAACAGGTGTCTTGATAGGGATTGGTAGCTTTTGGGGATACACTGGAATAGTCATAGGTTTAGTGTTTGCAGTGTTAATGAATTTCTTTTCATACTTCTTTTCTGATAAGATAGTTTTGTGGATGTATAAAGCGAAAGAAGTTAGTGAAAGTGATCAGCCGGAGTTGCATAAGATGGTTCAGCACTTATCGCACTTAGCACATATACCTAAGCCTAAAGTTTTTATCATGAACAGTGCAAACCCAAATGCGTTCGCTACGGGAAGGAATCCTAAGCATGGTGTTGTTGCAGTGACAACAGGAATTATGGATTTGTTGGATAAAAAAGAGTTGGAAGGAGTTATTGCGCATGAGTTATCCCACATAAAAAATCGTGACATCCTGATAGCTTCGATTGCTGCAACGATTGCTGGTGTAATTTCATATTTAGGTATAGTGGCAAGGTGGTCAGCGATCTTTGGAGGTATGGGTGGTGATGATGATAATAACATTCTTAGCTTGATTGTGCTGGGAATTATTACGCCGATCATGGCTTTTTTGATACAGATGGCGATTTCTAGGACGAGAGAGTATCAGGCTGATAAGAGTGCGGCTAAGTTGGTTGGTAGCCCTGATGGTTTGATCAATGCGTTGCATAAATTGGAAACTGGTGTAAGGAAACATCCGTTGAAAGCAAGTTCTAAAGCTGGAGCTTCTTTGTTTATTGTTAATCCGTTCTCAGCTAAAGGTTTTATGACTCTTCTAAGTACGCACCCGGCAACTGAAGATAGGATTGAAAGGTTGAAGTCGTATTATTAGATCATTTTTTAATATAACTGATGAAAATATTTATATAGTAGTGAAGGCTCTAGTAGTTAACCCACAGGAATTAGTTATATAATAAAAGAGGCCGATGCATAAGAAAGTAATAAAGGGGAGGGAATATTTTTACACTACAGTTAGAGATGGTGCTAAAACGAAGACCATCTATTTGGGTTCTTCTAAATGGAAAGCTAGATAGAATGAGTTGGCTATGTAAGGATGGGGGCCTCAAAGCTTTGTGGTGCCTATGTTGGTCGTATTGTTGCTAATGTGTGGGTTAACAGCGTTTTTCTTTGGAGATGAGTTAGTGGGTTTTGTTACAGTGAGTAGTCCTGATCAAGTTTCTTTTACATGGGATGAAAGTTATGATGCGAGTGTTTCAGAAGTTCGTGTTACGTTGAATGAGGAAGTTTTTGTTATGGCGCCAAGCGTTTCTGAAGGGAGTGCGGTTGTCGATTTGAGTTCTATGTCTTTTAATTCTGGTGGTGTAGGTGTTGCTGAGTTGGTTGTGAATGGTACAGTTGTGGGAACTACGTCGTTTACTGTTGAAGAAGTTGTTGAGGAAGTTGTTGAAGAAGTTGTTGAAGATCTTCTAGTACTTAACGAAACTATTGAAGAAGTTGTAGAGGAAGTAGTTGAAGAAGAGGTTGAAGAAGTTGTTGAAACTTTACCTGATCCTGTTGAAGTGGTTAATGAGACTGTTGAAGAGGTTGTAGAGACTTTGCCAGATCCGGTTGATGAAGTTGTTGAAGAAGTTGTTGAAGAAGAAGTTGAAGAGATTATTCATGAACCTTCTTTGAATATGTCAGATATTGCTGCTAATGAATCTGAAAATGTGACTTTTGTTGGAGATGTTGAGCTTGAAGGTGTTGAAGGTGTTGAAGAAGTTGTGCAGTATGGGGCAGTGGTAGGGCAGCCTGTGCAGTGGGAGAAGAAGGTTAAGTTGTCTAAGGAAGTTACGGGCGTTGAGATCGATATACCTGAGAGTGCTGATAATGTTACGGTTAAAGAAGTGGTTGGTAGCGTTGAAGAAGAAATTGATTTGGATCTAGTGAAAGTTAATGATAGTGGGTTTGTAAAGAATATTGAAAGTACGGATTTAGTTGAGGTTGATAGGAATGCAGGGAGTTATGTGAGTGGGGCATTCTTATGGGTTTCGCAGATAACAGGATATGTGACTCAGATTACGGGTTATGTTGTTGGTGAAGATGAAGATATTCAAGAAAATTTAACTTTGATTATTGAAGAGCCGTTGGATGAAGTGATTGTTGAGTACTTTACAGAAGCGCCGCAAGCTGTCGAAACTAATACTTCGTATGGGAAGAGAGTGGAGATCTATTCAGATACGCATTATGAAAATATTTTGAGTTATACCACACTGCCAGATGTAGCTTTGGATGAGATTAGTTTGTATTGGGTAGTGAATGGTAGTCGTTTAGAGTTTGAGTTTGATGCGTATGATACAAATAGTGATGATCTTGTTGATTATATTGAGTGGGTTACGCCGCATTTGTCTAATGAATCGTTTGATGTGGAGCTAACGATTCTGAATGTACAGTCTTATCCTATTGTTGGTGGTAACTGGACTGTGCAGTTAAACACTTCAGGTAGTGCAGATTTGACTATTCGCGGAATTAATGGGACGGCGTTTGATGAAGATTTAGTTTTCCTTGACTTGCGTTGTGGGGATACTGTTATTACTGAAGAAATGGTAGAAGGTGAAGTGTTTGTATCAAATTATACGTGTGATAACCAAACTAGTTATGAAAATTCTAGGGTTGAGACTGGTGGTGTGCATGTGTTAGAGTTTGAGTTTGGTGACGTTGTAAGGCATGTGTATAATGATGCAGCGTATCCGGATTGTCCAGATACTAGTGGTAATATTACTGTAAGTACTGATACGCATTGGGGGAATGCCACGTTCTTTTGTAATTATGTGACCGTTGATAATGATACTGAGTTGATTTTGAATTTTACAGCTGCAGGTAATAAGACCGTTAACTTTTCAGCGACTTCATTTACCATCAAAACGGGTGCTTCAGTTTCAGGAGTGAGGACAGGGTATAAGTATGAGCAGGGGCCGGGAACGTGTTTAACTGCTGACTGTGGTGCAGGGCATGGTGGTAGAGGAGGTTGGTCTGGATTAGTTGGTGGTGGAGAGTATGGTAGTGTGACCGGACCTGTTGATGCTGGAAGTGGTGGTGAAGGAACAAGTGGAATTGGAGGAGGTGCGATATATTTGAACATTTCTGATACTTTGGTTGTTGATGGGGAGATTAATGTTAATGGTTCGTTAAGAGTTAATGGGCATGGTGGGCCGTCAGGAGGTAGTATTTTCATAAATACTTCTACATTGGAAGGGTCTGGTGATATTGGTGCAATGGGTTCGCGTGCAAGAGTTGGAGATGATGGTGGTGGTGGAGGTGGAAGGATAGCCATCTATTATGTGACTAATACATTTAGTGGTGCGGTCAATGCGTCAGGAGGGGGTACTACAGATACTGATGCTTTTCCAAGAGGAGGGGGGGCAGGTACAATATTTATGAAAGGTTCAACTCAAGATTATGGAGAGTTGATAATTAGTAATGATAATCGGTCAGCTGGTATTAATTGTGAAAGGACAATGATTAACAGTACGTTCCTTAGTATTACAGGATTGGATAATTTGACTGTTGCAAATGAAAGTTATGTGATATTTAATAAAAGTATTCTTGTGA
Source organism: Candidatus Woesearchaeota archaeon (assembly GCA_964437105.1). Classification (GTDB taxonomy): domain Archaea; phylum Nanobdellota; class Nanobdellia; order SCGC-AAA011-G17; family GW2011-AR17; genus CAYTFL01. Next base: position 8,868 of record CAYTFL010000009.1, read on the forward strand.
ATAGTACAGATTTTGAAGTTAAGGATGGTGGTAATTTGTTTATGAGGGGAGATCTTGAGTTGCCTAGAGTGCAAAACTTTACTATAAATGGTGGTTTAACACTTAGCGGGAATTATACCTTTAATCATAGTATGCAACTTTTTGTTAACGCTAAAGCGAACTTTACGCATGAGAAAAATTGGGATAGTGAAGCGCATAGGATTAATATTTCTGCTGCGAATATTACGATAGCTGCTGGAGGTTCTATTGATGTAAGGGATAAAGGGTATGATAATGAGAAAGGGCCTGGAACGTGTTTAGTTGCTGACTGTGGTGCTGGGCATGGAGGTAGAGGAGGATTTGGTAGCGGTGCGGGAGGTGTGGAATATGGTAGTGTGACTGAGCCTTACACTATTGGAAGTGGTGGAGAAGGAGCTAAGGATTCGGCAAGGGGAGGTGGTGCAATATATTTGAATGTTTCAGATACGTTAACTATTGATGGGACGATTAATGCGAATGCTTCGAAGGCTGTTAATGGGAATGGTGGAGGTTCAGGCGGAAGTATTTATATTAACACGTCGAAGATTACTGGTACAGGTTATATTACTGCGCAAGGAGGGAGGGTAGCGGTTAATGATGATGGTGCTGGAGGAGGAGGAAGGATTGCTATTTATTATGTAACGAATGGGTTTAATGGTTCGATCAATGCATCTGGAGGATATTCTTCGGATACAGATGCTACTCCTAGGGCGGGTGGAGCAGGTACAATATTTATGAAGAGTTCTGCGCAAGATTATGGAGAGTTAATATTGAACAATAATAATGTGCAGTTAGGACTGCATTCTGGGAGAACTTTAATTAATAGTTCGTTCTTATCGCTTACAAATCTTGATAATTTTACAATTAGTAATGGTACTGTTTTGTATTTGAATGATTCTCTTACAGCGAATAATACTCATTTTGAGATTGATGTTAATAGTTCGTTGTTCCAAAGAGGGGATTTTACTTTGCCGAGGGTGCAGAATTTTACCCTGTCAGGAGATCTGGAGTTGACTCAGAATTATTATTTTAACCATTCAATGCAATTTTTTATTAATCCTACCGGTAATCTTACTAGTGAAAAAAATTATGATTCTGAATTGTATAGAGTTAATATTTCTGCAGTGAATTTTACTATTGCTGCTGGTGGATCTGTCGATGTAAGGGATAAAGGGTATGATAATGAGAAAGGGCCGGGAACAGCTTTAGTTGCTGACTGTGGTGCAGGGCATGGTGGAGCAGGAGGTTGGTCGGCATTGATTTGTGGTGAGGAGTATGGTAGTGTGACTGAACCTTATACTATTGGAAGTGGAGGGGAAGGTACTACGAATACGGCAAGGGGAGGAGGAGCAATATATTTGAACATTTCAGATACGTTAACAATAGATGGAGAAGTTAATGCGAATGCGTCAAAAGCTGATAATTCGCATGGAGGAGGATCAGGAGGAAGTATTTATATTAACACGTCGAAGATTACTGGTACAGGGTATATTACTGCGCAAGGGGGGAGGGTAGCGCTTAATGATGATGGTGCTGGAGGCGGAGGAAGGATTGCTATTTATTATGTAACGAATGGGTTTAATGGTTCGATCAATGCGTCTGGAGGTTCTTCTATAGATACAGATAATTTTCAGAGGACGGGTGGTGCAGGTACAATATTTATGAAAGGTTCTACGCAGAGTTATGGTGAGTTGATATTAAACAATAATAATGTGCAGTTGGGTTGGAATGCGGCTTTGACAAATGTTAATAGTTCTTTTTTATCACTATCTAATTTAGATAATTTGACGATTAGTAATGGATCGCATTTGTTCTTAAATCGTTCGCTTACAGTAAATAGTACAGAGTTTTTTGTTAATGAGAATAGTAGTTTTTATCAGAGTGAGGAATTTATCATGCCTAATATTAAAAATTTAACTATTGATGGGAATGTTGAGTTTACAGCGAATTATAGTTTTAATGATAGCATGATTGTAATGGTGGGTAGTAAAGCAAATGTAACGCATAAATTTAATGATGATTTGCAAAGGTATATGGTTAATTTGTCTGCGAAAAATATTACTGTCTTGACTGGAGGTTATATTGAAGTTAGAAATAAAGGTTATAGAAGTGGGCAAGGGCCTGGAGCAGGTGGAAGTAATGATAGAGGTGGTGGACATGGAGGTGCGGGAGGAGCACAGAGTACAGTGGGAGGTTGGGTATATGGTAGTTTAACTGCGCCGTTGACAGCAGGAAGTGGTGCGCATCTTGGTGCTGCAGCGAGTGGTATTGGAGCAGGAGTAGTTTTTCTTAACGCGTCCGATATATTATATGTGAATGGGACAATATCAGCTAATGCTAGCCGAACTAGTTCAGATGGAGGAGGAGCAGGAGGTAGTGTTTACCTTATTGCAAAAACGTTTGAAGGGACAGGAAAGATTGGTGCGCAAGGAGGGTATGCTGTAACAACTAGTGATGGTGCCGGTGGCGGAGGAAGGATAGCGTTGTATTATGAGAATAGGACGTTTAGCGGTCCGATTAATGTGTCAGGAGGTAGAGCAACTGCAGGTGGTGATTATATTGGAGAAA
>CAYTFL010000010.1:0-3685 GCA_964437105.1 Candidatus Woesearchaeota archaeon
TACGTTTCCAGTGCTTGGACTGTCTAAAGTTACTGAAGGGGCAGCGAGGACTAAAGGGATCAATGCGATTAAGAAGATTATCCACCTCTTCTTCATAGTGAGATAAAAGGTTAGTTTGTTTAAATAACTTTTGCAAAATATATATTTTTATAAAATAGAGAGAGAATTGGTTGGTTATGTTTTGGACTTTACTGTTTTACCTGTTTTTGTTGATAGTTTTCTTAGTTTATCTTAAGTTGGGTAGAGTTAGATTCCATGGGAAAAGAGTGTTTAACTGGCCGATGAGGTTCACGATAGCATTAATATTTCCGTTGGTAGTTGTTTTGGTTGCGCTGTTTAGCTCGATTTTCTTATTGTTTGTGATGTCTTTGTTGTTAATATCATTACTAGTGTTTTTGCTAATGTTCTTTTTAGTGAAAGTGCAGAATCTGGTTATTGATGAGCCGGTTGTTGTGCATAAAGTAAGAAGGAGAAAGAAAAAATGAGTTATACGTATACGTTGGATGTAAGTTTATATCATATGGTTGAAGGTGAAGAGAAGGCTGTAACAGATCATGAATCCCTTTGTATAAGAGGAATAACTTTTGAAACGCCGTTACAAGAAGGACAGGATGTGTGGTTGCCATATAAAAGGTTAGGTGGGAATTTAGTTAGTGCAAACATTGGTAAGGTTACAGCATTTCATCAATATCCCGAGATCCCTAAAAATATACATGAAGCTAGAGATCTTAAGCCTGTTCAAGCTAGGACTTTAGTTGAAGTGGTATTAGAAACAGAAAAAGGCAAGGAATTTAATAGGGCATTTAATGCAGCAAGTTTGTACGCGGCACATTGTAAGTAAAAAATAAAAATTATTTACTCAAACCTTTGTTAGCTCTTCTACTTGGTCTAAGCTTTTCAGTACCCATGCCTTTCTTGTGAAGACCTCTGGTCCTTCTACCGGCAGAAGTTTTACCTCTGAACACTCTGTTAGTATGTTTTCGGTGACAGATCCATTTTAACTTTTTGTCAGATTTTATCTCAGGTCTGTAAGGATCTACTAAAATTACTTCGAACCAAGCGTAGATACCGTCTTTCAGTAAAGGATATGAATTAAGTACTTCAAGGTTGGTAAACTTTCTTTGAGCTTTCTGCTCAGCTATCCATTGGTAACTCATGCCAACGATCTTTCTTCGCCTTTGAGTTCTTGACCTACGACCTTTCTTTAACTGTTGCCGCATACGGCCACCACGTCGTACCCTAACACGTACTACGCTGATACCTTTCTTAGCTCTGTAGCCTAAAGATCTAGCTCGGTCTAATCTGGTTGGTCTTTCAATAGAAGTTATGACTGGTTCTCTACGCCATTGTATTAAGCGTTCCTTGTGTAATGGTCCAAGGGAAGCTTTTGGCTTTTTCCATAGTTCTCGCATGGCTTGATATACGCCCATTTTTGTCTCCTTGTCATTGCATCAGGCACAGGATTCAGGTTGCGATACCCACATCTCCTATCATGCATAATGGTTTATGACTGAGAAATTTGGAATATTTGGTTTATATAAAGGTTTCTGTTGAGGATATATAATCTTATAAGAGAAAAGTTTGTTTTTTGTTGTATGAATAAACTGAGAAGAGTCACCGATTTGGATTTGTGTAAATCTTCAGGTGACCCACCAGTTGTTAAACTTGTTAATATAATACTATATGATGCAGTTAAAGCAAGGGCGAGTGATATCTATATCGGTAGGGAATTAGAAAATACTCCTAGAGTTAGGTATAGAGTTGATGGAAAGTTGGATACTGCAGATCAGCAGATGCCAAATCAGCTTTATGAGGCCGTTGGAGATCAGTTGAAGAAGAAGTTTGGTTTTTTTGAGGAAAGAGAAATACCTGCTAATCCAGTAAGATGGTGGCAACGTAAGCAAGAACCTGAATATGAGTGGGTTCTAAAGGAAGATTTACCGGATGTTGTTGGAGTAACTTATCGTAGGGGTGAACATGAGAAGCGTAGAGGAGATAGTGGGAAAGTTAATATGAATCTAGCAATAGTTCCTATTGGAAGAAGTGAAGCGTACCATGTTGAAATATTTGAGCATATGCCTGAAGTGGAGTTGCCAGAGAATATTGATCCTGGATTCACTGAGCCAAGGTTTACTTTTACGCCAGGTCTTTACTTATTATCAAGCTCATCTGATAATGGAAAAACCACTACTGGATCTAGAATGTTATCTCAGTTAGATATGCTTGGAAGGGTGCAAGTGTCTGTTGAAAGAAAATTGGGATATCCGATAATGGATGGTCGGAGAATGTTAGTTAAACCTTTTTCTGATGATTATGAACAAAAACTTAGAGCGTTAAGGTTGTATAGCCCTGACGTTATGTTCTTTGATGATGTTGAAGATCCTAAAGTGGCGGAGGAAGTTATGTATCATGCAGAAAGAGGTGCAGTTGTATTGGCAGCAGTGCCAGCGAAAGATGCGCTAAGTAGTATTTCAAATTTAGAAAGGTTAGGTGTTCAAAGAGGAAGAGTTGCAGAGAATCTTCAAGGTTTGTTGTCGCAAAGGTTAGTAAGAAGAGTGGATGATAAAGGAAGGTCTTTGGGTAGAGTTGCAGTGTATCAATCATTAGGTCCTGGACAAGTTAAGGATGTACGAAAGGATATTGCTCAAGGAAGAGGGTTTGGTGGTGATTTCTTGCCTTCTTTTTTGGATCTAGTGCAGAAACTTGTAGATGAAGGTGTAACTACAGAAGAAGAAGCTGATAGAGTTTCTTATTAAATTTCTGAAAATCTTCCGGATTTTTTCGGTGAAGCTTTTTGAAGAATGTTTATTGATAGCTATGTATGGGAGGAGAATATCACGTAATATATACTGAGTCATTTAGACGGCTCTATAGAAAATTGAGTGAAAATGATAAAGAATATATTAGAGAAATGAGCAGATTTTTAGCAGATAACCCTAGTGGACAGACTTTACGTTACTCCTGGTTCCGTGAGAAGAGGAATAAAGGAAAGAGGTTGTATTATCTTGTTGATGATGAATTGAAGAGAGTTATCTTTATTGCCTATGGGAACAAGAAAGCTCAAAAAGATACAATCTCTTATGTTATAGCAAATAAAGAGTTTTTTCTTAGACAATTAAAATTACTCTAGTTGAGAATGAACTTTTCCTTTCTTTAAATCGTCTAAGCTAAGTTTAATTTGAAGGTCTGTGTTATCAAGAAGTTCTTCTACGGGATTCTCTTCCTTTTCTTTTAGTATAGCTTTAGTTTTCATGGGTAATTATATGTAATCAGTCTTTATATAAGTTACTGCTCAATCTCTGAAAATCTTCCGAATGGACAGGACAAAGGCCCACAGAACTTAAATACATAATTCTCTATACATTAGCTTTGGATTGCATTAAATGTAAAGGTAAGTATTACTCTAAACCGTTAACTTGCGGACGTTCATATTGTCCAATATATACAAAGGTAGGGTTGTTCCAAACTAAGAAAGTTGAGAAGGAACATTTTCTTGGTACAGCGCCAGGAGTTTTTGTAGGTCGTTATGGTTATCCTAAAGTTAACGTAGGTATATTATCTCCGCCAGAGGTTGTGAATGATGCAGAGTTGTATGAAGCGCCGCATGAGTGGGGAGCGAGAAAGTTTGCAATAGAAGATGTGCTAAGGTTTAGAGGACCGTTGATAAATTCTCGATTTAGTAATC
>CAYTFL010000010.1:3695-11273 GCA_964437105.1 Candidatus Woesearchaeota archaeon
AGAATAGGTATCTAGAAATGTCGCAAGAAGTGGCGATGGCTTCAAAAGCTGTTGATATGGAATTCTTTCTTACTAAGAAACCTATGTATTCTATGAAACATGATACAATTGAAACGCCAATGGGAGCGAGAGCGCCACTGAAAAAAGCTTTATTTCAAGGTAATGTTAAAGTTGATAGAAAGGTTGATTACATTGTTTCTGATACCGACCTTAAAGCAGTGGAAGGGATTTCTACACTGTACAAGAAAGGGTATGATGAAACGTTTCTCAACAGATTGTTGTCAATAGGGAATTTGGGAGTGAAGGGTAGGAGAAGGTTGGTGCCGACGAGGTGGTCTATAACAGCTACTGATGATACTATAGGAAAGACTATGATTGAAGAAGTTAAAAAGTATAAGGAAGCAGATTATCAATTCTATTATGGTGGTTATCTAGGTAACTATTTCTTAGTATTATTCTTTCCTAGAGTTTGGAGCTATGAGTTGTTTGAAATGTATACACCTTCTAGCTTGTTAAATCCTGGTAAAGAAATGAAGTGGACAACTGACCATGAGTTTTTTTCTGGAAGGAAAGGGTATGCGCATGAAACATCTGGTGGTTATTATGCTGCTCGTTTACCTATACTTGAGCAGATGAAGAAGATTAAAAGGCAAGCTTCAGTATTAGTCCTAAGATTTACAACGGAAGAGTATCATACTCATTTGGGAGTGTGGGTGGTACGCCAAGCTGTACGTAGGGCAATGCAGAACCAAATAATATGCTTTTCAGAGGAAGAAATGCTTGATAATGCCCGAAGAATCATAGCACAGAGGTTCAAATATAACATAGATTATAATCTAAAACAGAGTAAAGTGTTGAAAAATATTAGAACGCAAAAGTCTATCACAGAATATTTAAAGGTTTAACTTCTTGATTGGTGGCGGACAGGACAAATGCCTGCGCCAAGTTTATATAGCTTCTCTCCTTACTGATTATTATGGTTGATACAATAAAAGGTATATGTATTGAATTTGAGGAAAATAAGAGGATTTTGTCTCTTCTACGTATTTATAGGAAAGGCGTTAATCTTTTCTTAGCTGAGCTTAGGGAGAGTGGTAAGACCTCATTACAAGGAGTTAATTCGTTTCGTCAAGCTATTCGCGAAAAGACCAATTTGAGTGGTGCCAACTCAATTAAATGTGCTCAAGATGCCCTAGGAGTTTATCGAGGTTACGTCAGGAAGAAAAACAAGGGAAAAGAAGTTTCATTTCCTGTAGTAAAGAATATGTCTATGCGTGCTCACTTAGGTTACAATGCAAAGCTTGAAGGTTCACGTTTACGTATCACTGTCGCACCGAGAAAATACGTTTATTTAGACCTCAAATTAAGTACTTACCATGAACAATTCTTCAAAGCTGCAGAAACAGGTTGTATTTCTTTAGGCGAAATAGTTGTCACACCAACTAATTGCGTATTCACAATTAAGAAAACGTACACACCTTTTTCTCCAGAAGGTATAATGGCCATTGATATCAACGAAAGAAATATGGTTAGTCTAGCATTCTATGGTGAAGAAACTGTTATTCATGTTTGGAACCTTGAGAAAATATATGAGCTTAACTGTAAATATTTTGAGATGGCACGTAAATTACAACGTAGATATCCTCATGATAAAGGTTTGCATCGTCGTGTTCTTTCTCGCTGGTACAAAAACAGAAAGAATAGAAAGGATGCTTACCTTCACAAGATTCTGAATGAAGTCATTAGATATGCAGAAGAACAGAAACTTATGATTATTCAAGAAGATTTAAAGTGGTTGAAAAAAGGTGTGAACAAGAAAGTAGTAAAGAAGAATAAGGTTACTGGTGTGAGGCAAAGACATCGTAAACTTCCTAAAAAGATCTTAGGTAGACTAAATAGGGCTGTTTTTAACCAAATTCAATATATGATAGATTACAAAGCAAGATGGAAAAATATTCCTCATATCTATGTTTCTTCACAGAACAATAGTAATCGCTGTCCGATATGTGGCGGAAAAAACAAAAGCGCTGAATGGCACAGCTTCAAATGTTCGTGTGGTATAGAAACAAATAGACATCTCCTGGCATGTGTAAACATGATGGAGAAGAAAAGAAAGAAAAACGAAGATGAAAGCCCGCGTTACAGGCTGGATCGGGAAAGTATGGACGTCTTAAAAAAAACATTAAGCGTGACAGTCCCAGTTTTAATTCAAAGAAAACAGTAACAAAGGTTTAAAGGGGCGCCCGAAGGCACCACCAATAAACACAGGGAGGGATTGCTTTAATACTATTTTGGAGTAGCAACTCCTATTTAAACCTTTCGGTTTGTCCCCACTCGTTAGTAACTACCTTCAGAAAGGCTTAAATATCAATATTTTTACACTCTGAACGATCATCATGGCTATATTATCAGAGGAACAAGTACAAGGAGTTGTAGCTAAGTTTCATCCCTATTTTCTTAGAAAAAAGTTGATGGCATCAGCTGCAGGAGAAGAAATTCCTAAAGTAAGTTTTGATGAATTTTTATCTAGTGATGAAGAACAGTATGAGCAATTTAAAGTAGATTTAGAAAGATCAGCGGAAGAGTTGTGTTGTTCAGAAGCGAAATATGTGCTTGATAGAATGTCAGAGGCGCAGAGAACGTTGCTTGGTTCTTTGTTTGAAAGTTTGGATTTGAATTTTGTACCATACACGCCAAGACAGCAAACTGTTATGGATGAAGTAGTTCTGTCAGATAAGGATTTAAGGCGTTATAGGAGAGATATGCAGCCTTATCTAAGTCAGGAGCAGCATAAACATATAGTAAGAAAATTGGCTGAAATGTTGTATGCGAGAATGAGTGAAGATGAAAAGAAGGAATTAAGTCAGAAGAAAGTTGAAACTTATATCTTAGGTTTAGGTTTTTTGCGTTTGCCTAGAGGTAATCATAGGGAAGCTTTAGATTTTATTGTAGAGTATAATCCTTTGTTTAAAGGAGAGACAGAAGTTTTGTTGAGGATTGCTGAACGTTATATGGATGAAGAGTTGGCAAAGACTCCGATTGATCAGACTGAACAGAGGATTGTTGAATTAGAAGATGAAGTTATAAAGTTATACTTGGAGATATCTGAAAATGAAGCTTGATGATATACTGGATAAGTTAGGAAACTTTCAAGATTTTGCAGAGTTGTATAGAACGAATGGTAATCCTTGGCCATTAGGAAATCATCAGCTTGTTCCTGTGTATGATATGGTAGAGAATGGGTTGAAAAGGGTGTTATTGGCTTTTGCAACGGGAGCGGGAAAGACAGTAGTGCCGTTGGAAGTGGCTAAGCATAATCCTGGGAATGTTCTTGTCGTTGCGCCGATGCAATCTATGCAGGAAAATTGGGATGATGCAACTTTACGTAGGCACGGTCTACAAAGGAATTTGCATCAAATGGTTGAGCTCAAAGACGCGACTGTGCCTTCACAAACAGATTTTCTTGTAGTTAATTATGATAAGATATATAGAGCTCGTTACCTTGAACAAATTTTGAATTTTGCTGAAACAGCAGCGTTAGTTGTGCCTGATGAATGTCATAATGCGAAAAGTTATGCGAATAAAACTACTAAAGCGATGGTTCAGATAATTGAGGCAAGTAAAGGAGCAAGGTTGGCTGCGTTGTCGGCTTCGCCAGCTCCAAATAAGATGAGAGATATGGGTATTATTTTGTATGCATTAGACCCGGAACGTTATGAGCATTATAAGAGTAAGCCGTTCCATGTTAGAGAAGATCCTGAAGCAATATGGGAAATGAGGGAGAAAGGACAGATACGTTTCTTTGATAGAAGGGCTGTGCAGGGTTTCTTTGGTTTACCTGATTTTAGAGAGCTTGAACCGTTTCCAGTTTCTATGAGTAAGAGATTTGAAGCAGCTTATTTTGATGCGTTCCAAGAGTGTTTTAATATTGGGCAGGCTTTGAATAATTTAGAGAGAATTTCTATCGAAGCGATGATTGATGCGCCCGAAACGAAAGCAGTACTTAGACAAAAAGTGAATGAAGGTTACGTTCTAAACTTTTTTTCGCACTTGCGTAATCAAAGAAGAGGTGATGATGTAGAGAATGCAGTCTTTGCAAGACTTTCTAGAATGTTGAGAGAGATTGGTGTGAGACGTATCGAGGAAATTCATGGTGATACTAAGAAACAGGATCGTATTGATATTCAGAGAAGGATGGCTAATGGAGAAGTTGATGCGTTGATTAACCAGTGGAAGTGTACAAGTGAAGGGTTCTCAGAAGTTACAGGAGATCTACGTTGTTTTATCGTACCGTTAAGGTCGCCTTTTGCGCCAGGGATGCAGGATCAAATTATAGGTCGGTCGTATAGGCCAGGGTGTAGAGCTATTGTAGAGTATGCAGAGTTTCATCCAGATTCACCTAGATTGAGAGATCGAATGGAAACGTGGGTAAGAAATTATGCGGAAGAGTATGGAGTGAGAGTGCGTAGTACTTGGGCACCGAGTTTGTTTCATCACGATGCTTGGCAAATTAGGAAAGGGAAGCAAGCGAAGATGTTTGTGTGTTTGCATGGGCGTGGTGACCTTATTGAAGATTCTCAGTTGAATATTGGGTCATTAATAGATTATGGTAAGACTTTATCTAAAAGAAGAGTGCTTGACTATAGAAAAAGAGATGTGAAGTTTGGTTCAGGGTTAAGACAAGTTAGTAGATTTGTAGGTACTAGTTATGGTTCAGGGTTGGTTGACAACGCTGATCCTTTAGGAAGAGATTATGACCGTGATGATCTGTTAAAATATGTGCCAGGGAAGATTAACACGTTTGTTGCGCAGACTGTGGAAGCGTTGAAAGTTAGAGAAGGTGTTTCTGAAGTGCCGTGGAGGATAGCAGACCTTGGTTGTTGTTCAACTGCGCCATTTGCACAATCACGTCTAATGTGGCAAGCTGTAAGAAGTGTTGAAGGAGATAAAGTTGGGTTAGATGAAATAGTTAACGTTGATGGGCAAGATGGTTTTTTGTTGCGTGCGCAAGAGTATCTGGAGAAGGGGGAGTGGCTGGAAGCTGTTAGAGAATTAGAGATGGAAGATGTGTCACCAGAGTCGTTAGAAAAGGCGGCGGATCTCTTGAGAAGGGAGGATTATATGAGGCGTTTAGAGTTTGTACATGCTAACTTTGTAAGGGAAAGTTATGGAGGTCCGTTTGATGTAGTGGTGGCATCACAAAGTTTGCAGTATAATGATCAAAGTGAGAATAGAGATATTGAAAGGATTACTATGGGAGTTAATAGAAGTTTAAGAGAAGGAGGACATTATCTTGTAGCGCTTACAGGGAATACTTTTACTAATAGTTTTACACGGCCGCAAGATATAGCTAATGTTTTGAAGATTCTTGATATGTACGGATTCGAAGTTAGAAGAGTGTTAGATAAATACTCTAGTGGAGAAAGTTTTAGAGATTTAATGAAGAGTATTAGTGCAATGACTCCAAGTAGTAGAGGTGCGTTCCAAGTTCATCCAACAGGAGCTTATGGACCATTAACTATAACTTCAGGAAGGAAGCCTCTAGGTCACATTGATTTTTCTACGCCGCCAAGTAGCAGAGAGTATGGTATTTTACACGTCCCAACAGAGCAGTTAGCTAAAGAAGTTATTCCTGAATACAAAGAACAGTTTGTTCTATTAACTGATGATAAACCGTTTGTAATGCATTTGACTGGCGGTCCAAATAATGGTGGTAGTTACTTATGTCATCCGCGTGTTACTAACGTTGAAGGTGATTGGTTACTAGAGATGGTTGAAGATGCTAAGCATGCTAAAGAGGGATCTTTCAGAAGATGGTGGGAAAATCATCCGGAAGTTGCGCACCATGAATCTGTTGGTGATGAAAGTGGAACTGTTCTTAGAATTGAAGAGTTAGAGTTCAAAAGAGTTTATAGGCTTTCTATTTTAGACTAGACGTAAAGCGTCTAAGTTTCTCGGTACAGAAGTTTCCATGCGCATAGTTTTGTGAATACTAGAAGCTAAGTCTAAACATTTAGAACTTTCACCGTGTTGTACAATTATTCTTTTTGGTCGTGGGTTTAAATGTCGAACATAGTTCATTAGTTGCGGTCGACTACTGTGGCCAGTGAAACCGTTAATGATCACTACGTTAGCTTTAATCTTAACAACTTCACTTTTGTTTTCGCCTATGGAAAAACTTATCTCTTTTTCGCCGTTAGCTATCCTTCGACCTAGAGTGCCTTCAGCTTGATAACATGTTAAGATTATTGTGTTCTTAGGATTTTCTGCCAAAGTTCTAAAGTATTCTACGGATGCGCCGCCGGTCATCATACCAGAAGTTGCAATGATTACGCAAGGTTCTTTACCTTCTTTAACCTTCTGCATCTCTTTGTAGGAACCTACTTTCTTAAAACACTCGCTTAGGAAAGGGTTTTTGTTATCGTAAAATATTTGTCTTCTAATAGTTGAATTGAAAAACTCAGGGTATGCAGTGTGGATAGCAGTAATGTCCCAGACCATACCTTGTACGTAAACGGAAATGTTAGAGATGGTTTTTTCTCTAATAGCGCGTTCAAGCATTACCATGATCTCTTGTGAACGGCCAACACCAAGTACAGGTAATAATACTTTACCGCCTTGCTCCATAGTTTTCTTAATCAGATCCATTAAATAATTTTCACATTCTTTCCTAGAAGGTGGAACGTCGTTCTTTGAACCGTAAGTGCTTTCAATGATAACAGTTTCTAGCCGAGGAAACTTTGTGATTGCTTTTGAAAGTAAGTTTGAGTTGTCGTACAGCATGTCGGCTGTGTACAGTAAATTGTGTAAACCGTTGCCAATGTTTAAGTGCGTCATGGCACTACCTAAAATGTGTCCTGAGTTGTAAAAAGTTAGCCTAATATCAGGAGTAATGTCTGTAACGGATTCGTAAGGTATGGTAATAGTTTGTTTGACCATTTGTTTTACATCAGATACGCTGAACACAGGGTTCTTGGCTTCCCTGTAACCTACGTTGATGAAGTCTAAAGCTAAAAGAGCCATGATGTCTCTAGTTGGTGATGTACAATAGATCGGACCTTTGAAACCGTACTTGACCAATAAAGGAGTCATACAACTGTTATGAACAACTACTCCTTGTGCAATAAAGTTCTTAGTTGGTTCAACTTCAATGTCAACCAAATAAGGATAAGAGTTCTTCTTTTGAGTTATTGTAGATATTTTTTGCCAACAAATTGGCATTTCCAATATTTTTTTAAGTTTTTTAGTGATATCCTTAGTCTGTGAGAGAGTCGATTCTAGGATTTTATCTAATTCTGAGTTAATAAGGTCAGAAATATTGTCTTTTAATTTTTCTCTTTCTCTATGCTGAATTTGCATAATGCTAAAACTGGTTCTATTGCTTAGCTCATTGAGACTCATAGAGAGGGTGATTCTTTTGTTTCTTATTTTCTCTTTCTTTGCCTTTTTCAGTTCAATTATTCTGTTATCAAGGATTTCAACAAATCTTTCGACTGTATTCCTTTTAGGGAAACCCCTGTCTGTTTTTTTCCAATCAGTAATACTAAAAGGTAGGTTTGTAAGATTTACACTTCCTCT
>CAYTFL010000011.1:0-11231 GCA_964437105.1 Candidatus Woesearchaeota archaeon
GTTCAACTATTTGTTTTTCATATACTTGTCATGACGCAGCCCTAGCTAGAAAATCATCAATTGTTTCTTTTGTTTTGACTGCCATTGTTACTCTGTCTCGTTTAGGTCTAAACCAAAGTCTGTTATGACTCTGTGCTTGTGGAAACGACCTTTAAAGTGATTATGTAAGGTAATTAGGTCTTCTTCTACTATTGAAAGAAACCTTGGATCTTCTATTTTTAGTGTTAAATTGAATTTATCAGTTGGGCATGCAAAACGCCAATCATCTATTTGCAATTAAGCTAGTCTTTTTTCTTCTTAAACTCTTATCTTCCAAAATAAAATACTTTTTTCAACTTCTTTATATAAGTGCCAGTAAACAGTATTAGATCCTCTGTAAATTCGTAGTTCTTCTGTAGGTAATGCTCTCCTTAAACTTCTGAGTATTGGTTCACCGTAGCTGTCAATTATTGCATTAGATGATGGTGTGGCTTTTAGTTTTCTGATTAACTCTATTTGTCTTTGGACAGAAGGAAGATGTTGTTCAAGAGCTATTTGAGTATATCTGAGATCGATGTTGTGGGCTTGTGCCATTTCTTCTAGTACTCTTTGTTCGTAAACTTGTAAAGCTGTTGAAGATTCTAGAACTTTTCCTCTTTGTCGATCGTAAGCTTGGAGAGAGTTGGCTGTAGCGAGAATCTCGTCAATTGTTTGTGTATCTAGTTCGTCTGCCATTTTGTGAACAGACAATCCCTATTTGAAGAAATTAAGAAAGTCTATTTAAATCTATCGAATTTAATGAAATAACTCCTCCTGAAGTTTGAGGAACTAACTCTAATGCGTGTTCTCTTTCTTGAGCATTTCCGGTAATACAAAGGTCGTCAATATAGTACAAAGAAACATTTGGAAAGGTTTTTTTGAGAACGTTGCCCCAGTTGACAATGCATGCGTCAAAAACGCCTCCAGCAACATAATGAGGAATATTTCCAAGTGAAGAAAATTCTCTTTCATAATCGTCTACAAAAAGTAATGATGGGAAATGTTCAGGAAGATTTCCTAGTAATGATCTTGCTCGGACATCTAAAGGGACGCCGCCGTCAAGTGTGTGGTACTTTTTTAAGTTAGAATGGTCATCAACAAGGCAGGAAAGGTCTGAAGCTTTTAAATTGTGCGATGTTAGATGGTCGAGAATATTTAAAGAGCCTATAGTCACACCTTCATGGAGGATAAGTTGTCGTACGCAAATAAGTAAGCCGTTTCTTTCCATTACTTGTTCAGCAAATGTGCTTAGCCTTTCTAATTGGTTAGGATATTGTTCTCTAACCCATTCTTCATCTTTTCCAGCCCAAGAACTAAAGTATGTTATTGGATGTACAACAGTAAATGTAAAGGGATGTTCTTTCATAAAGGATCCTATCACCAGATTTTATCCTTTCTTAAACCGTGCAGCTTCTTCCATTAAGTCTACGTGACCCATGAACTGTGCTCTGCAACAGAATCTTTCTAAGCCTAAGTCGTCCATTACTTCTTTAGCGTTTTCGCCTTTGGCTACTCGCTCTTTGTACTCTTCCCATAAATGCCCAATGGGCTTACTGCAACTTATGCATCTGACGGGTATTATAATCTTGACCAACTCCTGGAAACTATGTACTTGAGGAAAATTTAGCCTTTTTTAAAGCTTTGGGTTTTGAAAAAGGTGAAATAGAAAGAGTTTTATGTGCGAAGCTCTTTTAATTTTGACATGGCAAATTTACGGTTCACTGCACTTTCCCCTAAGCTTCAAGAGCAGATAAATAAAATTGCACAATTTTCTCAAGAGAATTGGAGAATCTGGCATAATAAGATAAGGAAAAAGGGTAAAAAGAGGGTATATTAATTGAGAGTTGTAGTTGTTTTTCTCTGGAGAAGAAAACTCAAGCCTAAACGTTTATGAAAATTCTTTTGAGTCATTTTGCGAAGGTTATGTTTCCTGCGTATGCGTTCTACTCTCGATTTGTGTAACTTAAGATGATTAGCTATTTCATAAGCATGTAAATTTGTGTTTTGCCCATTTCTGCTTGTAGTAAACCAAGAACTTCGAATGTGTCTTTTGATCTACTTACAGTTTTGGGAATATCTGCTCCATATTTTCTCTTTCCTCCATTATGTGTTAAAGTTTCATAACGCATGAGAAAGTATCGATCGTCTTCGTTAACTTGTAAAGGGAATAATTTTTTGTGCTTACCACATACGACTTGATTAGGGATAAATTGTTTGAGGTTTATTGTGTTGGTTTCCATTTATTTAATAGAAGAAAAGAAGTACTTAAACCTGGCGCGAGTCTTTGGCCGGTGTCCCTATTCTATAGGATATAAATTTTTATAAAGGTGATACTCCTTAGATAAAATAAAAATAACTACTCTTCAGCGGTAACTTTTTTGTCGTTTGGCGCGTGCCTTCGAAGTGTTAGGTTTACAAGGTTCTGTACGTCGAACGTCGGACACCAGCAAATGTCTATCGTAGTCTAAATACGTCTGTCTTAACTTTTTAGAGTTGGTCATTTCAACCAAACCTTTGGCAATAACTAAACGGATGGCTTCAGCTTGTGAGTGCCAGCCGCCTCCTCTAACCTTAATATCGATATTGTGTTTCTTTGCGTAGTCGCCAGATAACAATAATGGTTCGCGAATCATAAGCTTGGCTATCTTTGTACCGTAAGCGTCTAGTGCAAGCGAGTTTATACGGACTCTGCCGTTGCCTTTAGTAACAGTGGCGCGTGCGATAGCGCGTTTTCTCTTTCCTGATACGTGAACTGATTTCATTTTCCTCCTAAAAAGTTTGTAACGTCTTGTAAGTATACATATTTTGTGGTCGGAACCTTAGATACGTTGGCACCGTCAAGAGTTGTGAAAGTTTTACCTTCAAAACTTTTTGGTATGCCTTTGTAAGCTTTTACCCTGGCTAGGGCTTCTTTACCTCTAGTATTTTTGTATGGTAACATCTTCTTTAAACTTCTTTTGAATAAGTCCTTAGCGCGTCTTCTTAAGAACGGGCCTTGGACAGGTGTACCTTTCTCTCTAAGATTTTTATACCTTTCCATAACGTTTTTTCTGCTGCCAGTGATGACAACTCTGTCAACATTTACAACTTCTACACTTTCGCCGGCCAATGTTTGTTTAGCAACGTGGCTACATAGTCTGCCTAAAATCAAATCCTTGCCGTCAATGTATAAAGTCATTGTATAATCCTCACTTTGCTACCCTTAGGGTTTTTTGCTAATAACTCTTCAATCGATAAAGTTTTTCCTTTAGCGTTAATCTTTTCTTTAGCTTTCTCTGAAAATTGGAAAGCGGCAACGGTTGTGTTCTTTGATAATGTGCCCATGGATAAAACTTTTCCTGGTACTACTGCTGTCTCGTCTTCTCTTACACACTTGTCTAACTTGTCAATGTTTACTCTGCACATAATTCTTGTAGGTTTTAACAGTTCTTTAGCGACCCTTTTCCAGATTGGAAGTTTGGTCTTTTCTAAAGATTGTACAAGTTTCCGTGTGTGAATATTCGTTTTCATTTGGTTTTCTTTAACGTTGCAGCGATTGTGTCAAGTTCTTCGCTTACTATATTGTTTACACCTGTGATTATTTCTTTAGCTGTTAACTGGCCCCAAGGTTCTAAAGTAACAATGAAGTCTTTGTCTGAGCCGTTAACTTTAACATTGCCGTTGCTAGCGTCAACGCAGGCCATGCAAAGGATGCAAGATTCTTTATCTTTTACCTTAAGCGATTTCTTGTCGGCAGTGAATACTTTCTTTGGACAAATTTTTGCAATAGCTTCAGGGTTTGTGACCTTGCTGGTTGAAATTGTTGGGTAACCTTGGTACCAAAGTAAGCCTGGTGAGAACTTTGTGTGTTCTTTGCCCGTACCCAATATTGCTTTAGCGATTAGTTTTAACTTTTGGCCTTCTAATAGTTTAACGATAGGAGTTTTTCCGTGGACCGGGATAACTGAAGGATCTTTGGATTTTATATCTTCAGCGTAGACAGTGCATGGTCCTTCTTTTTCTAAGGTTAAGTCTAAGGTGCAACGTGCGCAGCCTGCTCCTTTACATTTACACTTTTCTCTTATGAAGTATGATTTTGTGTCAGTCTTTAATACTAATAAGCCTAGCCTGTGTGCTAACATTTCGTCGTAAAGTGCTGAAGAGTTTTCAACGAATTCAATAGTGTCGATAGCCATGGCAGGTAAACTGTTGATAATGGTTCTTCGAACTGTGTTAAGTTGTGCAGGGCTTGTACCCTTTACAATGAAGCGAACCTTTCCTTTGTCTTTTGATAAAAGTTTGAAATCCATTTTTATACTCGCCTTCCTCGCTTACCGCCTTTTTTTCTGCACCTATCGTGAGGTGTGGTGGTAACGTCTTCAATAGTGCCGATCTTGATACCCATACGGGATAATGCTCTGATTGCAGCTTGACTGCCAGGGCCTGTGTTGTTTGGACCGTTGTGGCCGCCAGGTGCTCGAACACGGATGTGTAAAGCGTTTACACCTTTATCTTTTGCACCGCTGCCAGCTAACTTTGCAGCAGCCATAGCAGCAGTAGGTGAAGATTCTAAACGGTGTGCTTTTACAACCATTCCACCGGTGCCCTTAGCAATAGTTTCAGAGCCAGTTATATCGGTAATGTGAATAATAGTGTTGTTGTATGAACTGTAAATGTGTGCTACGCCCCACTTTAACTTCCTTTTTGGAGCATCATTTTTTGGTTTCATGCTGTAACCTCCTCTTTCTCTTCTTTTTCTTCAATCTTTTGAACCAACTTCTCTGGAGGTTTGCGCTCAGGGTGTTCAGGGTCGAATAATGCTGAACGTGGTGAAAAGATTATTGTTTCTTCAAGGCCAACGGGTACTAAGTAGGAAGGTACGTTCATTTTGTGTTCGTCTATGAAAACGTGGCCGTGTGTGATAAATTGTCTAGCTTGTTTGACTGATCGAGCTAAACCTTTTCTGAATAGTAAA
Source organism: Candidatus Woesearchaeota archaeon (assembly GCA_964437105.1). GTDB lineage: Archaea > Nanobdellota > Nanobdellia > SCGC-AAA011-G17 > GW2011-AR17 > CAYTFL01. Next base: position 4,973 of record CAYTFL010000011.1, read on the forward strand.
GTTTGTAATCTTCTTTCTAAAAGGTCTTTAACGGATAAACTTAGGATGTCGTCCATGGTTGCGCCTTCACCGATTAGTTTTAACTTTTGTAGTTTTTCTAAGAATAAATGTTTTTCATATTCAGCTTGTTTACCTTGTTTAGCGATAAGGGATTTTGCTTGGCGTTTGAACTTGGCTAGCTTGGAAGTCATTTTCCATAAATCTTTTTTGTTCTTTAAACCGTATTCTTCAACAAGAACTTTTTCTTCTTCGATTCTTGCACGGTTCCAAGGGTGCTGTGGGCCACTATACTTTCTCCGTTGTTTCCTTGGATCTCCCATTATTTCTTACCGCCTTTCTTCTTCTTAGCTACACCGAGAGCCTTACCTTTACGGAAGTGTGCTCTTGTTCTTTGACCTCTAACTGGTAGGCCAGCTGCGTGTCTTAAACCGCGGTAGCTTTTGATCTTTTGTAAACGTTTAATGTCGAAAGCTTTTCTGAACTTAATGTCAGTGGTTAATAGATGTTTATCTTTGCCGGTATCATAATCTTTTCTTCGATTTAGAAGCCAAGTGTCAATACCTTCCATTAGCTTAATCTTGCTTTCAATATCTTTAAGTTCTTCAGGACTGAATTTGTTGATAGCTTTATTTCTATCTAGACCGAGACGTGCACAGATTGCGTGAGAAAGATTAACACCTATTCCTTTAATCTTTATCAACCCACGCTGCAACGGGTAGGCACCCGGGATATCTGTGTTCATCAAACGGACAAACTGTTTCAACGGTTTTTGGTTGTCTGCCATTACTATAGAGAATCTCTAAAAAACTAGGTGTTTAAAAAGCTTTTGATAATGGAAGGATAAAAAAAGGGTTAGATGTAGACTCTATTTGGAGTTCTTCTGGTTAGAGCGTCCCAACCTTGTCCTAGTTTTCTAATGAGTTCTGGTTGAGAATCGTACCTTTTAAGATGGGCCCTAGTTATTCCTGCTATGTCTCTAGATGAGTGAATGCTTCTATAGGGAACTCTTAAATCGGTTTCTTCAGCTTCATTACTACCAACTGCTCTATACCATACAACGTCTCGTTTTAGGACGCTGGATAAACCTACTAACCTTGCAACTTCTGCAAGTTTTCTAAAATGGACATCTGTTCTGCCAAATTGGACATGTGCTGGTGATGGGCCTCCTATCTTTTCAATTTCTCTGTCTGTTAGAGCGTCAGTTAGGATGATGCTACTTTGGCCAGATCTTTTTATAATACCTCTAGTTGTAGCTTCAATCCCAATGGTTTCCATATCTTCCATTATTGGGCGTTGTAGTAATAATCTTTCTTCTTCTCCATTGCATAAATATCCTACGCTATTATGTCTGTACATTGTTAATGCTGCAAAAAATACTTTTTTATCCATTTTGTTCTCCTATCACCTATATTGAGAAATTAAGGTCTAGTATATATGTTTTACTAATTATTGGACAAAAGGCTCTTGCTATTAGTATGCTCGTTTTATTGGCCACTCTGGGATGTTGCTATAAGAAAAAACAATCCCTTCCAACTCTTTAGCATTAGGGACCCCAATAATAAAGTCCTGGTTAGAGAAATCCTTTTTCTTAATCATTCTAGTTCTGTGAACTCCTCCTGGTTTCACATCAGCGTTATATTCATGTTGTTCTGGATAAGACCAAAAGAGCTTTCCAAAATGCCAGGTTTCCCCTCCATCTAAACTATACCTAATATGTCTGTGGTTTTTTAAATCCTCAAAAGATTCTATCCTTTCCATAAAAAGAGTTTTTGGATCTTAGTTAATAAAATTATCGGACAAACACGCGGTACTTATCTTCGCCGTTGACTTCCATAATGATCCTTTTTATGACGGCTTTTAATGGGTCAGGGATTAAAGCTACTCTTTTCTTGATATCTTCAAAGCTGTCAAAAGGTTGGTCTCTACGTTGGTCTAGAATTTCCCACATATGTTTCTTTCCTATACCTGGTAGTAACTCAATTTGGTGCCTACGTGTACTAATTGGACCTGCTTTGTTGAAGAATTCTACGAATCTGTCTTGGTCTTCAGTTACTAGTTTCTTTATTACGAACTCGATTTCGCCTTTAGCGGTCTGTGTTAACTTTTCAGGAGAGATGCGGCCAGCTACGTGGTGAATCTTTTCTCTCTTACCATCGCCAATGTAAGCTTTCTCTTGCGGTTGAAGAGTTATGCCTTTCTTTGGGATGACTTCTAGAAGTGTGAAATTTATTGTGCTAATGGCTTGGGCGACAGCAGACTTTCTATGCATGGGACGGGTGTCGAATGGATACCCGTTTGGTAAAAAGTCCAAAATAATTACATGATCCTCCTTCTGTCCTGTTGCCATTTTTTCTATTGTGGGATAACATCTAATATCTTCTTCAAATCTTCTTCCTTAATTGTTATTGTTTCGTTTGTGAATAGTAATCTTAAACTGTCAATGTCAGTAGGCATGACGTCTAATACTTTAACTATGTGCCTTGGTTTTAGCCTAGGTATGTCCAATGCTTCAATCTTTTTTGCAAGATCTTTTACCTCTTTTCCTTTGTACTCTATGAAACTTTCTAAGTATGCTTTTGTCTTATCTCCTCGGAAAGACAGTTTTGATTCTTTCTCTAACTTGGTTAAACTTTCTTTTAGCTCTACCAAAGTGATAGGTTTTTCTTCCATTACTGTGAACTCGCTCATGCTCCGTGCCTCCGTAAATGTACTGGGTGGACAATCAATGTTTTTAGCATCTTGCCGTCCTTTACTTTTACTCTGTAGCAATCGCCTTGTTTCCCTGCAATGGTTCCTATATGGCCCTGGAAGCGTGGATGGTGCATGCCGCCTTGTTTAGCTGAGTCTGCGACGAGAGCTACCTTTGCATTTTCTTCGAATGATTGAAGATGCTGCCGAATAGATAGCTTACCTTTATCTCGCACATTTTTTCTCAATTTGTGACGAGTCTTTCTTCGCGTACTTCCAGTTCTTTGTACCATTTTACTGCAAAATTGGAATATCTGGGGGTATATAAAAGTTTGTATTGAGAAAGATTTAAGTAGTAGTAAAGGGTAGGTAAGAGATATGTGATTAAGAGGAGATTCAAGGAGCCCTTTTTCTAGAAGCAATATAAGAAGGAGAAGACCTGTTGGAGCTGGTAGGAAATCAACGAGGCAAGTTTTAGATAATCTTGAGAAGAATAGGCTTGAAGTTTTAAGAATTTTTGGTGAGCTTGGACCTCTTCTAGAGGAGACAGGTGTTAAAGCAAAGCTTAAGGATTATGATGGTCTTAGAGCAAATGATGTTGATTGGAAGGGATATATTGACCGCTTGACCGAACTGAATAATGAGATAAGTAGGGCTTTTGATAAAGGTCAAGAAGTGATTATTAAACAATTGGGAGTGCCTGTTCCTCATATGACTGGATGGGCTAATGAAATTAATAGTAATATAAGAGCGGTCGTTCAGAACTTAAATTCTATTGAAGGTTGGTTTGGTGCTCTTGGCCATATAGGTAGTGAGCATCTAGATGATTATTATGGACAGTTAAATCACTTTATTGGTCAAATTTATTTGGCTTTTGCATATCTTAAAGGTGAGTTGGTGCATAAGGCTGGAGCAGTAAGAAAGTTTCAAAGCATGGCTATTGTTCAACTGGTAAGTGCTAAACTTTAATAGAGAAACTATCTTGATCTGTAGAAACTAAAACTGAGCCAATACCTTGGCCTATGTAAAATGATGAGTATGCTGAGTAAGCCCAGAATGAGTTTAGCCAACCTTCTTCTTCAACGTACTCTTGAACTTCGCCGTCAGTGATGCCTGCCATTTCTTTGGTTAAATTGATGGCGTCGTCTTTGTTACCTAAAGAGTCTACCAAGCCGTTGTCTAAACCGTCGTAGCCTAAGTAGAATATGCCGTTGGCTAATTCACTAATCTCTTCTTCAGACATGCCTCTACCTTCAGCAACGTCTTTTACGAAGTAATCGTGGATTCCGTCTAACCTAGCTTGGATAAGCATTTCTTCTTCTTCAGTCATTTCACGGTATGGGGTAGATATATCTTTGTAATCGCCAGTGACTAACCTTTGGTAGCTGACGTTGTAATCGCTGAGTAAACCGCTGAATTCTAAGTAAGATCCTAATACGCCTATGCTTCCAATGATTGATAGATCATCAGCTACTATTGTGTCTGCTTGTGAAGCTATCCAGTATGCGCCGGATGTGCCGTATTCTGTAATGACTGCAACAACTGGCTTGTCAACGTCTTTCAAAGCGTCAACTACAACTTTAGAGCCCATGACTGTGCCGCCGGGAGAGTTAATCTCTAATACAATGCCTTTCACTGCATCGTTCTCATTTGCTAGTTTAATGTTATCAACAATGTCTTCACCAGAAGTAGTAGATGAGAATAAAGTGCCGCTGCCGTCCATTGTGATCATGCCTGATACGGGGATAACGGCTATCTGTTCACTGCTAACTGACATTGAAGGGCTTTCGAAAAAGAATCCTGCTAACAAATAACTTAGTAACCAAATGAAGGCTAAGAATAACATAACTTTGATTATCTTTCCCATCATCTCTTTTCCTCCACTACGGTTGTTGAACTTAAGATTTCAAAATATCTTTGGTTAGACTTTTTTATTAGCATGTATAATGTGTCTAAAATTAGTAAGATTGAAGATAGTTTGGTTACATTGCGTATGAAAGCTTGAGATAAAGTTAGTTGGCCTTTCTTTGAACTTACTGCTTGTATGCGTAATAAGATTTTTCCCACACTTTGCCCGAAGTTGTATTCTAAAAATGTCCAGTATAGTAAGATTAGTAAAGTGATGACTAAAGTTAGGAGTAAGTAGTTGGTGGTTAGATTGCTTGAAACTGATGACCAAAGTGCGGAAAAGCTAACTTCTTCAAGGTTTGACTCGAAGCCTGCACTGAATGGAGTTATTATTATGAAAGAAATTATGAAAGTGTCTATGATGTAAGCTAATACTCTTTTCCATAACGGAGCCACCTTCTTTTTAGCCATGATGTAATATGGTAGAGGAAGATATATAAAGCTTTGCCCTGTTCTCCGAAAACATGGAAGAGTTGTATGAAGAGTTGTTCAAAACTGTTGAAGAACAAGGGTTGAAAACGAAGGAAGATGTTTTGAAGTTGAGGAGAGAGTTGTGTAGACAGTATAGGCCAAAAATCTTTCCTTCAGTTATACAAATACTTATGCATGCTAACAGTGAACAGTTCAAAAAGTTGAAGTTTTTAGTGACTAAGCCGACGCGAACAATGTCGGGAGTTACGCCAATAGCGTTGATGACTAAGCCTACAAAGTGTCCGCATGGTAAATGTTCAATGTGTCCAGGAGGAGTTGATTCTTTTTTTGGTGACATGCCGCAAAGTTATACGGGGAAAGAGCCGTCGACTATGCGTGCCATTAGAAATAATTATGATCCGTACTTAATTGTGTTTAACAGGTTGGAACAGTTTGCGTTGCTTAACCAAAGTTTGGATAAGGTTGAAGTGATTATACAGGGCGGAACGTTTCCTGCGGTTTCTGATGATTATCAAAATGAGTTTCTTACTTACACTTACAAAGCGTTGAACGATTTTGGTGAAATGTTTTTTGTGAATAATGATCTTTTGGTTGAAAAGTTTAAAGAATTCTTTGAGTTGCCAGTTTCTGAGTTTAGTAAGGAGAGAGAAAAAGTTGTTCAAGATAAAATTTTGAAGTTTAAAGGTGAGAGTAGTCTGAAGAAAGAGATGGAAAGGAATGAAAGTGCTAAAGTGCGGTGCGTTGGGTTAACTATTGAAACTAGGCCTGATTGGGCGTTACTTAAAGAAGCTAACAAAATGTTGGAGCAAGGGTGTACGAGAGTTGAGTTAGGTTTACAGTCAGTTAGTAATAATGTTTTGGAAGCAGTGAATAGAGGGCATACTGTTGAAGATAATAAGAAGTCTATGCAAGTTTTGAAAGATTTAGGGTTTAAGATTAATGCGCATATTATGATTGGGTTGCCTGAACAAGATAATACTGAAATTTATGAGTTCTTTTCTGATGAAAGTTATAGGCCGGATATGTTAAAGATTTATCCGTGCATGGTTTTGCCGGGTACGAAGTTGGAAGAAGAGTTTAAGGAAGGGAAGTTTGTTCCAATTAAGACTGAAGAAGCGGTGAAAGTTATTGCAGAGTTTAAGGATAAAGTGCCTAAATATGTTCGCATCATGAGAGTGCAAAGAGATATTCCTACCAAGCAAACAGTTGCAGGGGTTGATAAGACTAACTT
>CAYTFL010000012.1:0-11122 GCA_964437105.1 Candidatus Woesearchaeota archaeon
TTATTCAATCACCCTGGCACGGCTTCTGGTTAGCCACTGAACTAAACTGGTTCACTTCCATGGGTGCCAACCCTAAGAATTTTAGGTTAAGACAGCATAAACCTGATGAGAAAGCGCATTATTCAAAAGACTGTTGGGATCTAGAGTATAAGTTTCCGTTTGGTTACAAAGAGTTGCAGGGTATAGCTGATAGAGGCGATTATGATTTACAGGCACATATGAAGCATAGTAAGAAAGATATGTCGATATTTGATGAAGAAACTAAAACAAAAATTGTTCCTCACGTTGTCGCAGAACCTTCGCTTGGTGTTGGTCGAGCATTTTTAGTTTTCATGTACGACGCGTACGAGGATGATAAGGAGCGCGGTAACGTAGTCTTACATTTCCATCCTAAACTTGCCCCAATCAAGGTTGCAGTATTTCCTTTAGTGAACAAAGTTAATGATAAAGCAAGAAAAGTATATGGTTTAGTAAAAGAAGATTTAGTTTGTACGTATGATAAAGGTGGTTCCGTTGGTAGAAGATATGCTAGAGCAGATGAACAAGGTATCCCTTACTGTGTTACTGTTGATTTTGATGAAGGTGTTACAATAAGGGATAGGGATAGCACTGAGCAGATAAGAGTGAGTGAAGATAAGTTGGCTGAAACTTTGCACAGTTTGCTAAATGGCAAAATTTCTTTTGATAAAGCTGGGAAGAAAGTTTAAATCTTATTAAGGGCCGGTAATTCAGTCTGGTAGAATGCGCGGCTGGCAGCCGCGATGCCCAGGGTTCAAATCCCTGTCGGTCCAGATAGAAATCTTTAAATACGCTTAGTCTTTTTTCATAGCTCAATGGGACCGTAGCTCAGCCTGAGTAATAAGATCCAAAGCTTTTTACGGCTAAGGAGAGCACTAGTTTGTACATTATATGTGCAAAGTGAAACTGAAGAAAAGGTTGGCTGGAGAATATCTGACCAATTCAGATATCTAGGTGAGTGGTGCAAGTTGAATGTGTACTGCCCTGAATCCGGGGTTCAAATCCCCGCGGTCTCACTTTTCTTATCACAACAAACTTCTTAAACCCAAATATTTCTATCATTCCCATGGACATTGTTGAAGAAATTAGAACTTTCGTTGAGCATGAATGTAAGAAACCTACTAGCAAATACGGTTACGACCCTTTCCCTTTCCACTTTGTCCCTACAGTGAAACACGCTAAGGTTTTAGCAGACAAGTTAAACGCTGACAAAGAAATTATTCTCATTGCTGCCTGGTTACACGACATTGGATCTATAATTCACGGAAGAAAGGACCATCACATAACCGGCGCAAACATTGCCGAACAAAAACTATTAGACTTAGGCTACCCTAAAGAAAAGATAGAACTTGTAAAGAAATGCATTATCAACCATAGGGGCTCAAGGTCTGATAAAAGAGAGACTATTGAAGAACAAATCGTTGCTGAAGCTGACGCTATGAGCAACTTTGACAACATTGGCGGCATTTTCGCTGCAGCTTACCTTTTTGAGAACCTGAATCAAGGCGAAGCAAAAGAATCTGCAAGAAAAAAATTAGAAAATAAATGGAACCAACTCACTTTTGATAGTTCAAAAGAGTTAGTTAGACCTAAATATGAGGCCATGAAACTCCTTTTATACTAACCAGAACTTTTATATAACAGTTCTAAATCATTTTTTCTATGGAACACATTACTGAAGAAGTCTTAGAGGCCCTTCACCAGCTTAAACTAGTCGGTTTAGAGGGTATGATTGATTTAACAGCCAGTGGTACTGATTTTAGTGATGAACTTTCTACTTTGAGAGACTACGGCTCTGATATTCACCGGCTTGGTGCAATGATTGACCTTTACACAGGCTTTGTTTCTAACTGCGGCGTTCCACAGGATGCCGATGAATTATCTCTGGAAGTATATCATAATTTTGAACCCTTCAATAGAATACTAAAAGACAAAGCCAGATCTCATTTACGCTCTTGCCCTTCTTGTTTAGAACGTTATCAAGCAAAGGCAAGTGAAGGAAGGGAAGAAAAAGAAAAATATGCTGGCGAGCTAGCTTTAACTCAAGATCCTGGCCTAAGAACACTTGCTAGAGGTATTGGTAAAGGTTTAAGTAGACCTTACTCCAACGACTTCCTTGGCATTCTTAACGTAGACACACTTTCAACTTAACCCAAACTTTTATATATTATTCCAAAATCTCTCCGCTTATGGAACACGTAACTGAAGAATTATTGGCTGCATTTCAAGAAATGCGAACTATTGGTTTAGACGGCATGGTCTTTTTAATGGATGATAAAGAAAATGATATAGGTGAACATCTTTCAAGTCTTAGAGTCTACGGTCATGATGTTAAAGGTCTAGTTACAACGATTGACTCTTACACTCAATCACAACCTACAGGGGTAACACGCGAATTTTATGAACTTTTTGAACCTTTGGCTGTACAATTAACGGCAAAAGCTCGAGCTCATGTACTTAGCTGCCCTACTTGTCTTGAACGATACTGTTCTAATGCAAACCTTGGCAGAGATAAGTTGGAAATTCTTGCTAGGGCTCTAGCTTCTAAACCTGATACACAAAAACTTGCCCAGCGCTTAGGAAAAGATTTAAGAAACCCTTACTTACACGACCCTCTTAACTTCCTTAACGCAGGCACTCCAGAATAATCACAACTCTTCACTTTCAATCTCAAAGTTATCATATGAAGCCAACTCTTCCACGATTTCGACTTTATATCCAAGCTTCTTCAACTTTTTCGCAAATTTCTTAGCATTCCCTTTAGAACACAGCACTCTTTTATTATCCTTAGCGCAAGGAAACATTTTTGAAACGTTTTCATAAACTTCATTCACATCATCGCCTGTGATAGCTCCTCTAATAAGTGAAGGTCCTTTCACAATATCAAACTCTTTCTTGACATTATTAGCACGCACACTCAACCGATTTATGAACTGCACAGAATTTTTTAACATAGAAGTACAATAATGTATGTTTACAGAAGGAAATTTTTCCATCACTTCAAACGCCAACTCTTCCGACCCTTTGATAGCGTTAGACAACGGATCCTTTTCTTCAAACTCCATCTCACTCAACTTATTATGTTCTGCATCCGCATACTCTAACTCATTTAAGTTAATATAATCAACATAATCTTTAACGAATTTCACCATGGATTTAAGATCTTGCCCTGGAATGCTAGGAACTTCTAAAACTTTCTTCATACTCGTTTTAAACTTAATTTTCTCCCATAAACTCTTATCATCATAATCTAAATGCAACCTTATTTCATCCAACCCTGCTTCTTCTAACATTTTCACTTTTTCATCATCTATTAAATTCAAAGAAGTATACAAGTGTATATGAAAATGGTCACCAAACTCTTTCTTTAACAACTTAATAGCTTCCAACGTACGCTCAAACTTCGCTAACGGATCACCTCCAGTGATGCCTACACCTTTCGCCTTAGAAACTTTAGCTTCTTCAACCAACTCTTGCATGTTACTAATTTTTCTCTCATTAGCATACATAACATCCTTGTGAAACTTTTCTTCAGACAATGGACAGAAATAGCACGTTCTCGGACACACTCCTGTGATAAAAAGTACTAACTTCCTACCTTTCACACACTGCATACATCCTTTAGATAACTCTCCGTTCTTATACGAACAATACTTAGTCTCTTGCATAAGCATTTGAGAATAACTTCTTTTTAAGAACCTTTCTATTAGTCACATACTGTAACCATGTTACTCATATCTGGATACTGATCTCTCTTTAAAGAAATTTGTATTGGTTTTCCTTTAAACATAAGGACGCTTCCTTCAACAACTCCACCCATTGCCATCGTCCGCATACTTCCTGCATGTTCTAATTTATCTATTAACCTTCCATCTCTTGCATAAGTCATAAAATTTAAAAACTGTTTCCTTCCTAACCTAATTCCATCTTTACTTTGCGCTGCCACTGCCGCCACACTTTCATGCAACTTTCTATGCAAGTGCCTATACATTCCATTATTTCCAAAAAGGTCTGAGTAAAACGCAACCATACTCTCTCCTAGAACTGCTGTCACGAAGTTAGCCTCACCTTTCAGACTAAGGTATTGTACTACAACCTCCCTTACAGTTTTGTTAGTATCTACCACTAAAACCTTTTTCAAGCTTCCACCACCTTTCCAACAATCGTTGTTAGGTCTAAAAAGCTTATAGGTTTTTGCATAAACAGGTAATCTATACTAGTTGGCACTTCTCTTCCATTAACTGGGTACGCACCGTCAGGTATTCCGCTACCGCTAACCATAATGATCGGCCTATCAAACCCTTTCTCACGCAACATTCTCACTAACTGGTCAGCATCTTCTCCATGTACATACCTATCTGTAATCATTAGATCGTACCCGCTACCATTACTTAATGCTTGTTCCATTGCATCATAAGCATCTCTTATATTGTCTGTTAACTTGGTTTCGTACTGTATTCCTAGAAAACGTCCATACAATTCTAGAAGGTCTGGATGATCTTCTAATACTAGTATTCTCTGTCGTCTCTCGTCGGTTCTCTGTTGTTTCTGTAACATTTTTTGTTCCTCCTTTTGGTAAAACATTTTTCCTCTTACAGGGTTTAAAAAAGCTTGGGTTAAAAAAGTTTAAACAGAATGGTTAATAGAAATATATTTAAACATTAAACTCCTGAAACTTACTATCAAACTAAGAGGTGAAAACATGAATAAAAAAGGTGCGGTTGAACTTTCTATGACAACCATAATCATTATTATTATCGGAATCACCATTCTAAGCTTAGGTTTAGTCTGGATCCGGTCCGTCTTTAGTGACGTTGGAGACTTAACATCCAGCGCATTTGAGCAAGGTGACGCACAAATTGCAGAAATCTTTGCCGGGACGGAAGAAGACGTAGCATTAACACCAACATCTATCTCTATTGAGCAAGGCGACAGTTCCACGGCCACGTTATCGGTCAATCACATGGATTCTGGCGAGGTCACGGTCGGAGTAACATCTGAGGTTAACGCTTTAGGCTCTGGCGACTCTGACAACATACTTTGTGTATTCGCTGACTCAGGAGATACGGAATCTCAAGATTACGATTTAGACTCTGGCCAAGGTATGACTATTACTATATTCGTTGAAGACCAAGGTTCTGATGTGGGCGACACTTACTCTTGTGTAATGAATGTTGAAGGCCTAGTTGGTGGCGATGAGTCTGAAAGCTTGATCATCACGATCGAGTAAATTTTTCTTATTTTTTTAGAAATCTTTAAATACTAACAACCCTAAGGAATTCTTTATGAGAAAAAGAGGTGTAATGGGATTATCTATGACTACTATTATCATTATTATTATGGGAATTACTATTCTAACTCTTGGTCTTGTTTGGATTAGTGGCATATTTACAGATTTAACAGGCATAACCGATGATACTTTTGATACTGCAGATGGTATAATCGGAGATCTTAATGAGAATACGGACGAAGGGATTTCGTTAAGTCCTTCATCAGTTACATTGGGTCAAGGTGAAACTGAACAATCAATCTTTTCAATGAATCATCAGGAAGCTGGAGAAGTAACAGTAACCGCAACTGTAGAGGTAAACACAATAATGGATGGAGATGAAGAAGATTTCCTTTGCGTGTTTGCAGACACTGGAGAAACCGAATCAAAGGAATATTCATTGGACTCTGGAGAGGGGGCTTCAATTACACTGGTTATGAAGGATTTAGGCTCTGATGTTGGAACAATGTACTCTTGTGTGGTCACTGCTGAGGGCTTATCTGGCGGAGATACAACCGATAGCATCACCATCACGATCGAGTAAACATTTATTAACTCTTTTTTCTTTTAAATTTCTATGAAAACCTTATCTTCCTTAGAAATAAAGGCTATTGTTGACGAACTTCAATCATTCATCGGCGCCAAGGTCGACCAAATTTATCAGCCTGACAGCTCTGAACTCACTATTAGTTTATACCAGAGAGGCATAGGAAGAAAACTACTAAGGATCATCCCTGGCACAGCTTTATACCTATCTACAAGGAAACGAGTATCACCTAAACACATAATCAACTTTTGCAGGTTTCTGAGAAAACGTTTGAACAACGCTCGGGTGTTAAAGATCGAACAAAAGAACATGGAACGTATCGTCGAGTTCCATTTCCAAGCTAAGGAAGAAATTTTCATCCTGATCGCAGAATTTTTCTCTAAAGGTAACATAATTTTATGCAAAGAAGATTACACAGTTATTTCAGCATTCCAATTCCAATCTTGGAAAGATAGAAAGATTCGTGCAAAGAAAGAGTACGTCTACCCACCTGTAAGACAGGTTAAGTTCAACGACTTTGAAGAATTCGCATTTTTCCTAGAAAAGAACAGCAAGGAAAGCATTGTAAAGACTTTAGCTTCTGGTTTAAACCTTGGCGGTTTGTACGCTGAAGAAGTTTGCTTTAGAGCCCAAGTAGACAAAACCCAAGAAACTGTTGACACTCGCGAAATGAAGCGCTTGTACACTAAACTTAACGAAATCTTAGAAGAAAAGTATTTAGCAAACATCGTTAACGACATTCCTGTACCCTTTGAGATGCAATCTTTGGGCGAAGGCAAACGTTACGCATCTTTCAACAAAGCTTTAGACATATACTATGACCAGTTCATGGAAGACGTTGAAGAGGAGGAAGTGCAAAACCTTACAAAGAAGCAAAAGTATGAAGTAATTCTTGAAGAACAAAAGAAGAAAAGTATTGAAATCGATCAAGCTATCATTGATAACAAGAAAAAGGGCGACTGGATCTACGCAAACTACATTGACATGCAAGAATATTTACGTCTATTCAAAGAAAACAAGAAAGGAGATTTGGTGAAGAAAGGTGTCAGGATTGAAGGCACCGACATCTTCATAGAGATAGAATGAACATATTTACTAAACGTTACAAACAGCTGGGCGAAGATATAAGCTTCCCTAAGTTAAGAAGAACGATTAGAGTTAACACTAGAAAGATTTCTCCGCAAAAGCTTAAAAACCGGTTAGAGAAACGTGGCGTAGAACTAGAAAAGGTCCCTTTCGTAAAGAACGGTTTCTACGTTAAGTCTAGGTTCAACGTCGTCTCCACCCCTGAATACCTATTAGGCTTATTCTATATTCAAGATGCGGCTTCACAGCTACCTGTAGAGATCTTATCACCCAAAGGTTTGGTTTTAGACTGCTGCGCTGCACCCGGCGGAAAAACAACACAGTTATCTGAACACTGCAACGTCATTGCAATTGATAATAAAAGAGAACGCTTCACTTCTTTAACAAACAATTTAGAACGTTTAGGCGTTGACAACTGCATTGCTTACTTAATGGACTTTAGGCAAGTAACAAAGAAATTCAACTATATATTGTTAGATGCACCTTGCTCAGGCAACTACATGTTAGAAGGAAAACTTTGGTTCAGAAATAATTCACTAAAACGAGTTCAAGAAAGGTCTAACTTACAGAAAGAGCTCATCTCTCATGCAATATCCTTACTAAACAAAAATGGAACATTAGTATACTCAACCTGCTCATTAGAACCTGAGGAAGATGAAGAGGTTATTCAATTCGCATTAGACAACTTTCCGGTAAAACTAGAAAAGATAAAGTGTATCGGCGACCCAGGGTTAACAAAAACAACAAAACATTGTAGGAGGTTATGGCCGCACAAGACCAACACTATCGGCTTTTTCGTGGCAAAACTGCGCAAATGTTAGACTTCATTTCAAAATTCACTGATAAGAAACTTAAGTTTGTCAAAATAGGCAACAAATATTTCTTAGAAAACAAGAGTTTATCCAAAAATAAGCTAGATAACAAAGAAAAGTACTTCGGTTTATACCTTGGTGAGAAGAAAGAAAAGTTCAAACCTTCCTATTGCCTTCTAGATTGGCTATCAAAACATTCTAAAGAAAAAGTTTTCGTTAAAGACATTGGAGAGATGGACTTTTTGTACGGAAAAAACTTGAGGTCAAGACATATAAAAAAGGTTGAAGGTGAAACTAAGGTCGGTTTCCTTAAACTAGTACAAAATGAGAACGATGAAAACTTGGGTTATGGTAAGATCGTGGGCGATTTCAACAAGACTAATCAGGTTATAAAGCACAGGATGGATAGAGGCGATTTCTTAAAAAGGGAGAAGTAACTTTATATATCTAATATAAAACTCTTTTTTCATGGGTCTACTAGAAGTTATTATGTTTGGCGGTGCTGAAGGTGAACGTTTGGGTGAGCTTGGCTGCGTTCAAGCACTTTTCACTGACCCTTTCAGAAACTCTCGCTTTATGTTTGACCCTGGCCTACCTCCTGACCGTGTTGCAGAGATTTATGGCTTCCCATACAGAGCACCTGCGCACAAATCTTTAGACATCTTACAAGATTTAGAAATTTTACCTGATCTTCCAAATATTTATCGCCATGATTATGAGTTAGAGCGCGGAGTAGAAGTTGGCCCCTTACCAATGGACGGCTTCGTTGTCACACACCCTCACCATGACCACATCGGAGCATTGCCTTACTTTAGAGCAGACATGCCGATACACATGCACAGCACTGCACTATCTTTGGCTTGGACTTGGCAAGAAACTAGTAATCCTACACAGAATCAGTTTATTGACTACGTTGACCAACTTTCACCTGACCCAACTGGCAGAAGAAAAGTTATACATGGTCATGAAGCAAGGATTCCTAGAGATATTAGAACGTTTGAAGACGGTGAAACGTTTAAAGTTGGCGGCATGGACATCACTGCGTACCAAGTTGACCACACTGTACCTGGCTCATGCGGCTTTATCATGCACACTTCCATCGGCGATGTAGGCTTCACTGGCGACTTCCGTTGTAGGGGTGGCAAACCTGAACGAACGGAACGTTATATCCAAGCTTTAGAACGCGCAGATTTAGCCGCTCTCTTTATTGAAGGTTCTTTGATCCACATGGAACATGAAGGTAATGAAGACGATGTTAAACAAGTAGTTTACGATTTAATAAAAGATGCAGGCTTTGCAGGCATTGCTTACCCTCCAAGAGACTTTGACCGCGTAAGTTCTATTTATGCCGCTGCAAAAAGAGATAAAAGAATGTTAGTTGTCTCCCCGAACCAAGCTTTCACCTTAATGCACCTTAATGGTATAGACGGCTTCCCTAAGATGACGCATAAGTACATGGGCGTACACATTCCAAGGAAAGCTAGCTACCGTGACTGGGAAAAAATCTTATTAAAGAAACAGAGGTGGAACGGTCACAAATCTAGCGTTATACAACGTGTTGAGCTAGAAGATATTAGAGACAACCAAGATCAATTCCTTCTAAACTTACCCTTCAGCGGATTACCTACAATGTTGCAAGAGATTCAACCAGTAAATGGTATGTACATCCAATCCCACCCTGCACCTTGGAACATAGAGTTAAGATTGCACCAAGACCGTGTTATCAATGTGTTAAGACAACATGGCATGTACTACGGTATTGTTGAAGATAGTTTAACACCTGGTGAAATAAGAGCATTGCATCAAGCGCACGTCACTGGCCACCATAATTATCGAGAGACTAGAATCATTGTACAACGCGTACTACACCGCAACCCTAACTGTAAAATCATACCTTACCACAGTTTACACCCTTACTTATTCAAAAACTTTGTACCGCCTGACAACTTATACATACCAAAACGTAGGAGGAAGTTTGAGTTAAGATGATCGGCCTAGACGATGTACTATTCACTGAAGACTTCCATAGAGACATTTCTAGTAGAACTCGAGACAGTAACACTTTATCAGAGTACGAACTAAAACGATTTTTTAGGTGTCCGTACTCTTACTTTTTAATAAGACATAGAGGTTTCGGTAAAGCACCTTTGTCCACGTTCGCTGCGCAGGCCATGTTTTTCTCTGCTGCCAGAAGAGCATTGTACAACTTACGCGACCCTAAAGTTGGCAGACTTTTCAATTATCAGACTCGCGCTGGCTCTCCACCAAAGCTCGCTGAACAGATGAATAGAGAAGAGTTAGAACAATATCTAGCCAGCCCTGCCCCTGAAAGGTTCGGCGGCGCACTTCAAGGTAAATGGCGCTTCATCACTGGCGCTGACAAGTTTGCTGACAAAGATTTATCTTGGGCTTACAAACAACAAGCGCACACTTCTGCTTTAGATCTCCACCGCGCTGGCGACTCATACTACCGTTTTGTTTTAGATCATGGCGCACCAGTTTTAGGTTTCATAAACAAAGAACTCCAGTTCGACTTTGAAGGTTTAACTTACGTAGTAAAATTCCCTGAACTGCGCAAAGGTATGTTCATTGACGACCCTACGATCTGGGGCTTTAACGCAGACTTAACTAGCGACGCGAAAACTAGCATTGATACAAGTTCATTAGTAACGTTAAGGATTCTAGCTTACGCAACTTTGGTACACCGTTCACCGACATTATACCAACTTAAGCTAGGCATATCAAGGAGAGTAGCAGACAGATGGGCCGGAAATCCAGTACACTTACCACCAGAGGTAACTTACAGACACCTAAACTGTGTAAAGAACATACTATCTACTACGACTAGAACTGATAAAGACTTAGATCGATTAAGAGCAGCAACTAACCATTTCTTAGAACAGAGAGAAAGGGAAAACTTTGAACCTTGCCATAAATTCTGTAGTTCATGCCCATTCAACACTTTAGACCGTAACTGCGAACCTTTGTGTACAAAAAGAAAACCTGGCATAAAACCATTGGTACCAAAACACTTTTTTAAGAAATCAGCTTTCAGGGTTGACGTAGAAAAAACTGAAGATGAAATAAGAATCTCTGGCATGATAACTGGAAGAAATATTTGTAGAGAGATAGCTGTATACACTTTATCTTTATCCGACCAATGTTTAGAGACACACGTTACTTCAGAATATCCTTCTTTAGCACCAGGCTTAGGCTTTGAAGAGCAAATGATTCTCAAAGGGCATAGTGAGCTCGACGCTTTAGCTTTATCGACTGGTAAGAGATTAGTACATAAGCTAGACTTTGATTCAACGTTTAACGTTGCCGGTAAAAGGAAGATTTCTGATCTATTAGAAAGGTTAGGCCACTGCGAAGGTGAAAAGCGGTACT